>JBMOPR010000238.1:0-2974 GCA_049323075.1 Pseudomonadota bacterium | reverse complement strand
CGGTTGCGCGGCAACAGATACGCATCCGCCAGTTCATCGCCCAGACACAGGCGGCTCAATTCATACAGCAACGGCGCCGGCAGGTTGAATGGCGGCTGCCCGGCCAGCGCCGTGATCACCGAATGTGCCAGCAGGCGGCTTTCATCGTTGGGATTGCGCTGGCGATCGCGGATGCGCTGGTACAGGTAAATTTCCTCGTCCAGTGATTCCGTGTTCAGGTAATCGTCCACACCGTTCAGGTAGGCCGCGTAGCGCCACAGATGGTGCATGGCGTCCTGATCGTCCTGGCTCAGTTCCGCGCCCATGCGCTGCATGCCGCGCAACGCCAGGTAATCGAATTCGATGATGGTGAAGGCCATGTCTTCCTGGTTGATGGGCTCGTCATACAGCGTCACGTCCCAGCCGTGCCCGCGCAGATATTTGCGTACCATCGCATGCAGCAGCCGCACTTCCATCATGGTGCGATGGCCATGTGCTCCGGGGCGCAGTCCACCGGGCACATTCATGTTGTGACTCATCTGCGACGTCTCATAAATGCGCTTGAGCACATCCTGGTGCAGCCGCCCGGTGGCCACCAGCACATGGGCCGCCTTACTGAGGGAATAACCTTCCACCAGGCTGCTCACCAGCAGCGACGTGGCACGCAGGTTGGCGAATGCCAGATTCACCCGTCGCGCCTGCTCGATGCGGCCCCAGTCCACCCAGCCCGGCACCGTATGGGCATGATCGACAAACGCCTGGAACGGCCCGCCTTCGGTTTTGGCGCGGGCATACACCTCGTCGATCATGTGCGACGGCCGCTTGCGATCAATACGCACCGCCACAGCGTCCGCCAGGGGATCGCAGGTATGGCGCAGGCGGTCCATGTGGGAGTCGGCGTATTTTTCGATCCAGGCGGGATTCGGCGAGGTTGCTTTAGACATGGGGACTCCGGTTGCAGTGTCGGGAAGGCTATGCCAGACTCTAATATAAGTATTTACTTACATAAAACTTGGTTTTTATGGCTATCGACCCCAACGGCCTGAATACAAGCGGTCTGAAAAAGACGCCCACCCAACCCCGCGCCCGCCGCACCGTGGAGCGCATCATCGCCGCCACCGCCGCACTGATCGAGGAACAGGGCCTGGATGCGCTCACCACCAACCGGGTGGCGGAGCGGGCCAATGTGAACATCGCGTCGCTGTACCAGTACTTTCCCAACAAGCAGGCCCTGCTGAGCGCGCTGTTGCAGCAGTATTGGCAGGATCTGGCGCGGGTGTTGAACGATCTGCTGGATCAGCTGGGCGATGTGACTGTGGACGAATCCACCCGCCTGTGGGCGCAGCTGGGCATCCAGCATTTTCGCAGCCAGGGCGGTGTGCTGGTGGAACTGCTGCGCCATCCCAGCCAGCTGGCGGCGTTGCCGGAAGGCCGCGAATTCGAACACCGGCTGATGGAAGCCATGCGGCGCTTTCTGACCCGCCAGCGCGACCGGCTGAATGTGCCGGATCTGGACCGTGCCATTTACGTGGCGTTTCAGGCCTGCACCGCCATTCTGTCGCGGCATCTGCTGGAGCCCATGCCTTACTACCGGGATGACGAGATCGTGGAGGAACTGGCCAGGCTGATGCGGGGGTATTTTTATTGATGCTGCTCCAAACGTTCACCTTTTTGACAGTTACCGTCATTGCCGCACCGTTGCCGCCCTTCCCATAATCCAGCCCATCCCTGCAACCGACCCTCGCCATCGAATCCCGGAACGCACAATATGACGCACCCTGTTTTCCCGAACCTGTTTTCCCCACTGGACCTCGGCTTCACCCGCCTGAAAAACCGCGTACTGATGGGCTCCATGCACACCATGCTGGAAGAAATGCCCAACGGATTTGAAAAAATGGCCGCCTATTATGGCGAGCGCGCTGCCGGCGGCGTCGGCATGATCATCACCGGCGGCATCTCGCCCAACGAAGTGGGATTGCCAACGCCGGGCCTGGCCAAGCTGTCGACGCCGGAGGAAGCCGCGCACCATCGCATCGTCACCGAGCGCGTCCATGCCATCGCACCAGACTGCAAGATCTGCATGCAGATTCTGCACGTCGGCCGTTATGCCTATCATCCCAATCTGGTGGCACCGTCGCCGATCAAGGCGCGCATAAGCCCGTGCGTGCCCAATGAACTGACGGAAGAACAGATCTGGGAACAGATTGGCGACTTCGTGAATTGCGCGCTGCTGGCAAAGGAAGCGGGTTACGACGGCGTGGAAGTGATTGGCTCCGCCGGCTACCTGATCAGCGAATTTCTGGTGACCCACACCAACCGCCGCACCGACGCCTGGGGCGGGCCGTATGAAAACCGCATGCGCTTTGCGCTGGAAGTGATTACGCGCATCCGTCAGGCGGTGGGGCCGAATTTCATTCTGGTGTACCGCATCGCCGCGATGGAATTGCTGGAAAACGGCAGTTCCTGGGACGAAGTGGTAACACTGGCCAAAGCGATTGAAAAAGCCGGTGCCACGATCATCAGCACGCATTTCACCTGGCATGAAGCGCGGGTTCCCACACTGGCCACCATGGTGCCGCGCGCCGCATTTACCGGCGTTACCGCGCGCCTGCGCAAGGAACTGACTATTCCGGTGATCACCAGCAACCGCATCAACATGCCCGATGTGGCGGAACAGGTGCTGGCGGAAGGCCGCGCCGACATTGTGTCGCTGGCACGGCCGATGCTGGCCGATCCTGAATTTGTGATTAAAGCGCGCGACAACCGCGTCGATGAAATCAATACCTGCATTGCCTGCAACCAGGCCTGTCTGGATCACGCCTTCAGCGGCAAGCTCACCACCTGTCTGGTGAATCCGCGCGCGTGCTATGAAACCGAACTGAATTTTTTGCCGGTTACCCAAGTTAAAAAAATCGCTGTCGTGGGCGCCGGCCCTGCAGGCATGGCGTTTGCAATCAATGCCGCAGGGCGCGGCCATCAGGTGACATTGTTTGAA
>JBMOPR010000237.1:0-2989 GCA_049323075.1 Pseudomonadota bacterium | reverse complement strand
GTTTGCTGATAGGCCAGGTTCGGGTTGATCAATCCAGGATGCTAGTCGGTATCATGTGAGACGCGATTGGCGTCGTAGCGGTGCATCGATGATGCGATGATTGATCGCGATGCAGTGGATTTTATTCAGGGATTCCAAAAAAGGTGCGGGCATTTTCCTGGCGACCCCGTTCTTCTGCATTCTGGGGCCGCGTTTGAAATACCGATAGCATGTTCTGCAATTCAGCGTTCGATTGCACATGAAAGCGAATCCGCAATCCATCCCTGATTTTTCGCGCTGATGGGCGATGCTTATCCAGATCACAGGCTTGCATTAACCGTGAAAAGACATGGGCACCATGATGTTGATCTGCCACATCCAGTGAGCACCAGCCACCAACGCCGGTGGAGATGTAGCGTAGCGTGACGCCATGCTGTTCAGAAAATTCAGAACAGAATCGCCGCACGAGCTTCCCGTTGGCAGTGGCGTCACCCTCTTGAGCCACCAGGGTTCGAATCGATGCCTCCAATTCACGAATGGGCGGCCGAGGTTGCGACTCACAATACCAGCGCAGGAGTTCCTGCTGTTGGGTTGCTGTGGGTGCCATGCTGATGGTGCGTGCAGCCGACTCACAGATCAGCTGTTCCTGCAGCGCCTGTTGCACCGACACATGGAGCTTCAGAAGCTGGACGGCGTTGTTGATGCGCGAGCGAGGAATGCGGAGCGCTCGCGCTGCCTTTTTTTGCGAGCCGTATTTTTCCACCTGGGAAGCATAATGACGGGCGCGATCCAATGGTGGCAATGCATCAGGGTCGCTGTAGGCCGGCGCAACATCCGGTAGCTTGCGGACCTCTGATAAACCGGCTGGAATTGTGGAATGGACATCGCTGGGCCAGTGGCCGATTAATCCGCTAACGGTTTCAATGCCTGCGGCCATTGCAGCCAAGACAACTTCCACGTTGCCTACGGCCAGATAACGATCCATGGCAGACTTGCGCGGCAATAGCAACACGGACCCTGATGCGCCTTGACGTTCAAAGAGGACTTTCAGTGTCTGCACCAGCACTCTATCTGCCTGCTGGCCTCGTATCGTAATCATGTGCACATTGACCAGGCGTTGTTCAATCATGGTGGAAAGGTCAGGTCAATTGGAAATAAAAAAAGTAAGTCTCACGTGAGACTGATCCCGCCCGGGACGGGTTGGTCGGATGGTTCCATGGTCGCAATACAGCTGCGCCGCAGCAGTTGTAGTTTGCTGATCTGCTCCAAACAATCATTGGTTGCGGCTCTTGCAGAATGCTGCAGTGCCGCCATCCAGTTCAGCGTCACTCGCCATCTCTCTATTTCGAACAGGGCAGTGATTAACGGTTGTGGCAGGCGCGCCAGCGCATCTCGGCTGTCCTCACGTTCGGCGTCGAATAACGAAACCACGATCTGACTGCCGCTTTCGTTGGGTACACGCCATTGCAGTTGAGATGCCTTGCCGCGAGGCTTGATGCGCCTGAGATTGAAGGGGCGCGGTTCAGCCAGCAGAGACTCATACACCTGCACCAGCGCCTGACTCTCCTTGTCCAGTTCCACTGCTACCGCTTCCTGATCTCCCAGCCAGCGCCTGATGACAGCTTCCCGACACCCTGCCACCGCGATTCCCCCCTTATCCCTTAAAAGGCCTTTTAAAAGGTGGGTCTGACTTTTCAGGAAGGTCTGACTGCAAAAGTGGCTCTGACTTTGAAATCGACCTTCACTCACGCGCACCACCCACAGAACGTTTACGGTCCGTTCCGGACTTGTCACTGGGCAGATCCGCAGGCGCAGCTTCCATCTCGTTGTCGTTCGGTTCACTGCACTCGATGGGTGTCACAGACAGTGTGGTATTCATGGCTTTCAATGATTGGGCCACAATCGAATTATAAGCGGCACCCATACTGTCGCCGGATTCAGCGCTTCCGGTAAACAGGAGAGAGCTACCTCTGCCCGGGCGCGGTCCCAGCTGCGGGCGCCGTAGACCTTGCAGAACATCAGCAGGCAGTTGGCCCAGCTTCTCCAGGGCTGCCCGCGCCCGTGCATTGTTAGCAGCGAAATCGTCCCGAGTCGCGCCGCCGGCCCGAAATTGCGCCAGCTTAAATAAATGCCGCATGGGTGCCACTGATTGTTCCAATACCCGCTGCCAGTCTTGCGCGGTGACCAGCCCAAAATGGCGAGCCATCAGTGCTTTCTGGATAACGCGATCAACACTGCCCAGGATCTGCACTGCCACGGAGGCATGCACCGTGCGAAACGCAATGGGCACATCCACCGGGCGAACCGAATGATGGGTTTCGACCCGGATACCGCTGTCTTCCAGACTGCCCAGCAGATTGTCCAGCGATTGCAGCAAATGCGTTACCTTGTCACGCAAAACATCAATCTGCTCTTCGATCTGAATCAGACGGGCATCGGCATAGGGATCATCTGCTTGGGCGCAGGTCCAAAGGGCTGTTAGGTTGGCGGCAAACGAGGCGAAGCACTGATCCCGGTATTGCCGGCCTTCACCTTCCTTCCGCCCGAAAAATAATTGATGAGCGATATAGGTATGCAGGCGAATCGTTGCGCGTGGAATGACGGGGCCTGGGCGGTCTTCCTGCATTGATTCGCCCGCGCGCTGACGGAGTGCGCTACTCATTGCGGTTGTTACAGAATCCTTTTTGCTCGCCATGTGCTGCTCCTGTTGATTGATATAGATGTGGCGCGATCACTGTGCCTTGTCGTCAGAAGGCAGCGCCACCGAATTGCCAACATTGGCAATGGTTCATTTCCGTATGCCATTCCACTTTCTACCGTTCTGAGGTGTTGCACGGTGCAACACCTGGGCTGATGCCCGGGGCATCACTTTCTACCGTTCTGAGGTGTTGCACGGTGCAACACCTGGGCTGATGCACCGTGCATCACTTGCTACCGAACTGGGGTGGTGCACCGTGCACCAGTGATTTCACCAACGCATCTTGCGTTTCAGGTCTGCCATTTCGGCGTT
>JBMOPR010000236.1:0-3003 GCA_049323075.1 Pseudomonadota bacterium | reverse complement strand
AGCACGCCCCCCGCGATTACTGCGCCCCCGTGGCTGTCGCCAGGAAAGATCCGCCACCGGCTCCGTCAGCCCCCAAAGCCGATCCGGCCGAGGCCCGTCCCGCCCGCGCACCCACACCCCAGCCGCTGGCGGCAGATCAGGTGCAAAGCCAGGCCACCCCCGCGCAGGCCGCAACCCTGCCACCTTCGGGCTGAACCGGCGGCAGCCCGCGCCCACAAGCTGTGCTACCATTCTGCGCCCGGCGCGGGCTCCGCCTCGTGCAGCCGCCCGCCCCCGATCCGATAGCGTGAAGTAGAGAGAAGCAGAGAGGCACCATGTCGACGAAAGACAAAGTGAAGGTCATCGGCGAGGACCTGGACGAAACCAAAGTCGCCCGTTACCTGGACATGCAACCCCATGGCAACGAGAACGCCGATTTTCATGTCCTGACCAAGGCCTATCGCGGTCTGCCGCTGGAGGCATTCGAACGTTTCCTGCAGCTGTTCCAGGACCAGGGCCGCGACATCAATGCCCGCGATGCCAAAGGCCGCACCCTGCTGCAACTGGCGCAGGAAAACCGCAGCCACCTGGACTACGTCGAGGTGTTGAAGAAGTTCGGGGCGCTGTAATCATTCCTACACCGTTCCGTCATTTGAAGTTCCGTTCCCTGTCACCCGGTTTTAACCTGACCTGACCACAATTCGCGCATGTATGACAACATGCGCCCGGCTCCCCTGCGCTGTGCGCGGCAAGGAGTCGCAGAATGAAACTGGTCATCGTGACGGACGCCTGGCACCCGCAGATCAACGGTGTCGTCACCACCATGACGCGGGTGGTGGCGCGGGCCCGGCAACGGGGATTCCAGGTGGAACTGATTGATCCTTCCCGCTTCACCACGGTGCCCTGCCCCCGTTACGAAAATGAAATCCGGCTGGCGGTAGATGTATGGCGCATCGTGCCCATGCTGAAGCAGGCGGCGCCGGATTTTGTTCACATTGTCTCGGAAGGTCCGCTGGGGCTGGCTGCACGCCTATGGCTCAGCTTCAATAAAATTCCCTACACCTCCGCCTACCACACCCGTTTTCCCGAATATGTGCACAACCTTTGGCCCGTGCTCAGCGTTGATCTCGGCTATCGCGTACTGCGCCGCTTTCACGCCAACAGCCGCGCCGTGTTCGTGCCCACCGCCAGCCTTTACGATGAACTGGCACACGCCGGTTTTGATCACCTGCGTCTGTGGTCGCGGGGCGTGGACGCCGAGCAATTCCATCCCTGCCAGCGCCCTCATGGTGAAAAGCTGTTTGGCCACCTGCCGCAGCCCTGGTTTGTCTACGTGGGCCGTGTGGCACCGGAAAAAAACCTGCAGGCGTTTCTGCAACTGGAGCTGCCGGGTTCCAAAATCGTCGTCGGTGACGGCCCGGCGCGGGAAGCACTGCAACAGCAATTTCCCGCTTCGCATTTCACCGGCTTCCAGTCCGGCGTCACCCTGGCGGGCTGCTTCGCGGCCGCCGACGTGTTCGTGTTCCCGTCCCGTACCGACACCTTTGGTGTAGTGCTACTGGAAGCGATGGCCAGCGGCACACCCGTCGTAGCATTTCCAGTGACGGGGCCGAAAGATGTGGTGATGCAGGGGAAAACCGGATTTCTGTCGGAAAATCTGGCGCAGGCAGCTTTGAAAGCGCTGCAACTTGAACGACAAGACTGTCGCCAGCACGCCACCCAGTTCACCTGGGAGCGGGCGGCGGACATGCTGCTGGACCATCTGGCGTGGATTCCGGCAGGCAAGGTGGCCAACGCCAACCACCGGCCCCTGCCAGGGCTGCAGTGACCGGGTCCCCTGCAGCCTGCACTGAACTTACTCTGTCACCTCGATCGCATCCACTTTCTGGAATCCACGGGGCAGCATGTTGCCACGCCGCCCACGCTCACCCATGTAGTGTTCCAGATCGCTGAACTTCAATCCGATGTGACGCTTGCCGGCGATCACCTTCAGTTGCTGGTCGCGGTTGATCACCACCACATCCACCACGAATTCCTCGCGCGCTTCCGCACGGGCAGACGGAATGCCGATGATCTTGTTGCCCTTGCCTTTGGCCAGCTCCGGCAATTCCCGCAGCGGGAACATCAGCATGCGGCCTTCATTGCTCACCGCCACCACGAATTCATTGTCCGCGTCCTGCACCAGCTTCGGCTGCAGCACACGGGCTTTTGGCGGCAGGCTCAGTAACGCCTTGCCGCTCTTGTTGCGCGACTGCGCATCGCCCAGTCTCATGATGAAGCCATAACCGGCATCACTGGCCATCAGGCACAGCTGGTCATCGCTGCCCATCAGCACGCCATCAAACGTAGCGCCTGAAGGTGGTTCCAATCGCGCCGACAGGGGTTCACCCTGCCCCCGCGCCGACGGCAATGTGTGTGCCTGCAGCGTGTAACTGCGGCCAGTGGAATCGAAGAAAATCGCGTTCTGGTTGGACTTGCCTTTCGCCACCGCCAGGAATTCATCGCCGGCCTTGTAGCTCAGGCTGACCGGATCCACATCGTGGCCCTTCGCCGCGCGCACCCAGCCTTTTTTCGACAGCACCACCGTCACCGGCTCCGCCGCCACCAGTTCGGTTTCATCCATCGCTTTGGCTTCTTCACGCTGCACGATGGGCGAGCGGCGGTCATCGCCAAACTTGTCCATGTCGGCCTGCAATTCCTTCACGATCAGCTTTTTCAGTTTCGCATTGGAATTGAGAATTTCTTCCAGCGTCTTGCGCTCAGCTTCCAGTTCTTCCTGCTCGCCACGAATCTGGAATTCTTCCAGTTTGGCCAGATTGCGCAGACGTAAATTCAGGATTGCTTCGGTCTGCAAATCCGAGAGACCGAACCGCTCCATCATCACCTGCTTGGGTTCGTCTTCCGTGCGGATGATGTGGATCACTTCGTCGATATTCAGATACGCGATCAGCAAACCTTCCAGGATATGCAGGCGATCGAGCACTTTATCCAGACGGTATTGCAGACGGCGGCGCACGGTGGTGA
>JBMOPR010000235.1:0-3015 GCA_049323075.1 Pseudomonadota bacterium | reverse complement strand
CCCACCGATACGAGAACGTGTGATGACACCCCAACAATTCAAAACCCTGGCCGCGCAAGGCTACACCCGCATTCCGCTGATGCGTGAAGTACTGGCGGATCTGGAAACGCCGCTCAGCACCTACAAAAAACTGGCGGACCAACCCTATTCCTACCTGTTCGAATCCGTTCAGGGCGGCGAGAAATGGGGCCGTTATTCCATCATCGGCCTGCCCTGCAGCATCCGCCTGACCGTACGCGGTCACCAGCTCACCCTGCAGAACGGCGACAGGATTCTCGAGCAAAAGGAAGTGACCGATCCGCTCGCCTACATCGAGCAGTTCCAGCAGCAGTTCAAGGTGCCGCAGGTGGACGGCCTGCCGCGTTTCAACGGTGGTCTGGTGGGTTTTTTCGGCTACGACATCGTGCGCTACATCGAGAAGAAGCTGGACAAGGGCGACAAGCCCGATCCCATCGGCACGCCGGACATCCTGCTGATGGTGTCCGACGACATCGTGGTGTTCGATAACCTGCGCGGCACGTTGTTTGTCATCACCCATGCCGACACCGCGCAAGCCGACGCCTATCAACAAGCGCAGAACCGCCTCGACCAGATCGTGGCGAAACTGAAACAGCCGCTGCAACCGGAAGCCGAGCCATCCACGTTTGCCGTCAGTGAAAGTGATTTCAAATCCAGTTTTCCTCAGCCGGAATTTGAAAAAGCAGTGGATGCCATCAAGGAATACGTGCTCGCCGGCGACATCATGCAGGTGGTGATTTCCCAGCGCATGTCGATTCCCTACCAGCTGCCACCGCTCGACCTGTACCGCGCACTGCGTTGCCTGAATCCGTCGCCTTACATGTATTTCCTCGACATGGGTGATTTCCAGATCGCCGGTTCGTCGCCGGAAATTCTGGCGCGGGTGGAAAGTGGCACTGTCACCGTGCGGCCCATCGCTGGCACCCGCCGCCGTGGCAAGACGCCGGAAGAAGATCTGGCGATGGAGCAGGAACTGCTGTCCGACCCGAAGGAAATTGCCGAGCATCTGATGCTGATCGACCTGGGCCGCAACGACGTCGGTCGTATCGCCGACATCGGCAGCGTCACCCTTACCGACAAGATGGTGGTGGAGCGCTACTCCCACGTCATGCACATCGTCTCCAATGTGGAAGGCAAGCTGAAAGACGGCAAGAGCTGTCTCGACGTGTTGCGTGCCACATTCCCTGCCGGCACCCTGAGTGGCGCGCCGAAAATCCGTGCCATGGAAATCATCCACGACCTGGAACCGGTCAAGCGCGGCATTTATGGTGGTGCGGTGGGCTATCTGTCATGGCACGGCGACATGGACACCGCGATTGCGATTCGCACGGCGGTGATCAAGGACGGACAGCTGCACATCCAGGCGGGTGCCGGCGTGGTGGCGGATTCGATTCCCAAGCTGGAATGGATGGAAACCCAGAACAAGGCCCGCGCAGTGTTCCGCGCGGTGGCGATGGCGGCCAACGGCCTGATTCCGGTGGAGAACTGATTTATGTTACTGATGATCGATAATTACGATTCCTTCACCTACAACCTGGTGCAGTATTTTGGCGAGCTGGGTGCCGACGTGCAGGTCGTCCGCAATGACGAAGTCACATTGCACGATATTGAGCGACTCGCGCCGGAAAAACTGGTGATTTCCCCTGGCCCCTGCTCTCCGGCCGAAGCCGGTATTTCCATGGCGGCGATCCGGCATTTCGCTGGCAAGCTACCGATTCTGGGTGTGTGTCTGGGTCATCAGAGCATCGGCGCTGTGTTTGGCGGCAGTGTGGTGCGCGCCGATGCCGTCATGCACGGCAAGACTTCGATGATCTATCATCGCAATGAAGGTGTGTTCGCCGGGCTGGCCAATCCGTTCCAGGCCACCCGTTATCACTCGCTGGTAGTGAATCGCCACACGCTGCCGGACTGCCTGGAAATGACAGCCTGGACGCAAAACCAGGACGGCAGCATCGACAAGATCATGGGCCTGCGCCATCGCGAATATGCCATCGAGGGCGTGCAGTTTCATCCGGAGTCGATCCTCACCCAGCAGGGCCACGACCTGCTCAACAATTTTCTGAAAGTGAAGTGAGCGCAATGGATATCCAGACGGCACTGAAAAGCGTCATCGCCCGCCAGAACCTGAGTGAGCAGGAAATGGCGGACGTGATGAACCAGATCATGACCGGTAACGCCACGCCGGCGCAGATCGGCGGTTTCCTCATCGGCCTGTGCATGAAAGGCGAAACGGTGGATGAGATCACCGGCGCAGCCCGCGTCATGCGTGCGCTGGCCACGCCGGTGAACATCCGGGCAGACAAACTGCTCGACACCTGTGGCACCGGCGGCGATGGCTCGCGCACGTTCAATATCTCCACCACCGTCGCGTTTGTGGTTGCGGCGGCGGGTGGCAAGGTGGCCAAGCACGGCAACCGCTCTGTCTCCAGCGTCAGCGGCAGCGCCGACGTGCTGGAAAAAGCCGGCGTGAACCTGAACATAACACCGGAGCAGGTGGCCCGCTGCGTGGAAACCCTGGGCGTGGGCTTCATGTTCGCGCCGGCTCATCACAGCGCCATGAAACATGCCATCGGCCCGCGCCGGGAAATGGGCGTGCGCACCATCTTCAACCTGCTGGGCCCGCTCACCAATCCCGCCGGCGCCAAACGCCAGGTGATGGGTGTTTACGGTAAGCAGTGGGTGCGGCCGATCGCCGAAGTACTGCAGCGGCTGGGCTGCGAGCATGTGCTGGTGGTGCACGCTGCCGATGGCATGGACGAAATCAGCCTCAACGCCGAGACCTTTGTCGCCGAAGCCACGCCGGAATCCGTGCGCGAATACAGCATCAAGCCTGAAGACTTTGGTCTCGAACGGGCGCCGTTGTCCGTCCTGGCGGTCAATTCCGTGGATGAAAGCCTGGCCATGGTGAAGGCTGTACTGGGCAAGCAGCCGGGCCCCGCCGCCGACGTCGTTGCGCTCAATGCGGGCGCCGCACTGTATGTGGCCGGTATCGCTGAT
>JBMOPR010000234.1:0-3024 GCA_049323075.1 Pseudomonadota bacterium | reverse complement strand
TCAGGTCAGGCGCTGGATTGCGCTCTGCTCTGCCAGTGGCAATGGCAAATCGGAACACCTGATCGGAAATCTGCCGCAGCCGTTTTGCTGAATAGGCCGCCCCTTTGCCTTCTTTCTTCCGCAAGGCTGCCAGCAATTCTGCCGCGGTGATGGCATTAACGGGGCGGTGGCCAAGAAAGGGAAACAGGTCTTTCACCAGCCGATCCAGAACCCGGCCAGCGTGTCTGTCTGTCCAGCGCGATTTTTGGGTTGCGTGCCATTCCCGAGCGATGGCTTCAAAGGTGTTGGCCTGTTCAGCCTCCCCTGCGGCTTTGTCGGCTTTCCGTTTGGCCCCCGGGTCGATTCCAGCGGCCAGCAGCTTGCGTGCTTCCTCCCGTTTCTCTCGGGCCGCCTTCAAGGTGACGTCTGGATAGGTGCCGAACGACAGCAATTTTTCCTTGCCGTCAAAGCGGTACTTGATTCGCCACCACTTAGCGCCTTTCGGGTTAACCAGAAGGAACAGGCCTCCCCCATCGGCGAGCTTATAGGGCTTTTCCTGAGGTTTGGCGGCACGAACAGCTGTATCAGAAAGCGGCATGGGGGTAACACCTTACAGGAGTAAGCGGGTTACCCCCAAGATTACCCCCAGTTACCCCCGGATTTCAACGGACGCCCTTAGACTCCTCGGGACACAAAAAAGGCCGGGAGCCTTTATTTCTCTGGGCTTACCGGCCTACTTTGGACTTTCTTGGACTATAAGATGGTGCGCCAGGAGGGACTTGAACCCCCACGCCTTACGGCACCAGAACCTAAATCTGGCGTGTCTACCAATTTCACCACTAGCGCATGACGAAGGACGCGCAGTGTAACAGGACGGGATTCAGCCGCCAAGTTGTTGCCGCAGTTCGGTCTTTTGTGCGGCGCTGAGCAGGTTCCACAGGGGTTTGAGCTGGGCCAGCAGCTGCGGCAACGCTGCCACCACCGGCTGGGCTTCGCCCTTCTGCAGCTGGGCCAGCAACTGGTCGATGGAAACGGCTTCCGCCGCTGCCGCCACCGGCGCTTTTGCCTGCTCCACCAGGCTCTGCACCCGGTTGCCGCCAGCAGACGTGGCGAGCCGCAGACAATCCTCGGCCTTTTCCAGCAGGGCTTCCGCCTTGACGCTGTTGGATCTGGCCGGCACATGCAGGCCGATGGAAACCGTGATGGCCAGGTTCTCGCCGCGCAGGGTGGCCTTGAACGCCGACACGGACTGGCAGATGCGCTCCGCCAGCTTGGTGGCACCCTCGCCTCCGGCTGTAGGCAGTGACACGGCAAAGCCCGCCAGCCCAATCCGTGCCACGCAGTCTTCCTTGCGCACACTCTTCACCAGCACCTTGGCGATCTGCTGCACCAGGCTGTCAGCACCCTTGCGGCCAATTTTCAGGAACAGTTCGCGGAAACCGTCCACTTCCACCAGCATGACCGCGATATCGTGGCCGTGGCGGGCGACGAACGACAGATCCTTTTCGAATTGCTCCTTGAAGCTGCGCTGATTGGCCAGGCCGGTAAGCGGATCGACCGTCGCCGTTTCCTGCAGGGCTTTGGTGGTGCGCTGGTAATTGGCGTGAGCGTGAGCCCGGGCTTTCAGATCGGTGGAGTTGAAGGGCTTGGTGATGAAATCGGTCGCGCCCTGGTTGAGGGCCTTTTCCTTGGCTTCGTCGTCATTCTCGGCACCGGTCACCACGATCACCGGCAGGTTGCGAATGCCTTCATCCTGCGCAGTGCGGATCACTTCCAGCAACTGGTAGCCATTCATTTTCGGCATGTTCAGGTCGGTGAACACCACGTGGATGCGGCTGTCGTCCTGGATCATCTGCCAGCCCTGCTCACCATCCTCCGCCACCACCACGTCGAAATCGCCGCCCAGCATTTTCAGGGCGGACTTGCGCATGACTTTGGAATCGTCGATCAGCAGGACGCGGGTCTCGGCACCGCTGGCGGGGGCGCTTTGGTCGTGGACGGCTTCAGACATGGGAGAAACGCTCCGGACAGGGATTGCGGATGCTATTCCTATCACTATAGACAGGATTGTCCGGAGCGTTGCGGTGAAACCGGTTAGGTCAACGGGAAGGGCGCCAACTGGATCACGTTTTGATCAATCAGCGCCGGATGTGTCAGGGTGTGGTTGGCTGGCGGTAAACCTGGCCCAGTTGCTGGTCCATCTGATCCAGCCGGAGGTTCACCTGCTTGCGATAGGCGTCGATGGATTTCATCGACACTTCGATATTGGTCACCCGGTCTTCCAGATCGCTGGGGTTTTCCGCCAGCTGGGCCCTGACCTTGCTCAGGTCGGACTGGAGCTTGTCCAGCGCGTCCCCCATCTGCTTGTCGCTCTCCTGCAGGGCAGCAAATTCCTGTTTGACCTTGGTGACCACATCGACGGTGGATGCCACCTGCTTGTCCACCGAACCGGACTGGGTTTTCAGATCGGTCTGCAGCTTGGTGATGGCGGCGGTCTGTTCGTCGAGGGCGGCCTTGGTGCGCTTGTTGGCCACGTCCCACAGCTTGCGTACTTCGCTCTCCAGGGCCTTGATGTCGTTGGCCATCTGGTCGCCGCTGCGGTTCAGGGTCTTGTCACGGTTTTCCAGGCTGGCCTGCAGGCCGGTGAGTGCCTTTTCGGAGGTGGCCAGTGCCTGGGTGGATTGTTCCAGGCTGGCCTGCAGCCGGTCGATCTTCTGCCACAGGAACCAGCCACCGCCGCCCATCACGATCAGCATCAGGATGATGATGCTCCACAGGGTGCCAATGGCACCGCCACCGGGCGCTGCCGGCGGTTTCGGAGCGGATGGGGAAGGCTGGCGCACCGGTGCCTTGCCGCTTTTCTGCTGGCGCTGCGCCAGTTCGTCGCGGGTGGGCTTCATGCTCAGGTCGCCAAGAGGGTCTCGTGTCATAGGTGTGTCCGCAGGGTGTGATGTAATCGGTTGAGCCGGATCAGAAAAGTGTGGCCATTATACAGGAATTTGCACAGGGCAACGGCGGAACCGGGGAAAGAATGCGGGCTCAGTT
>JBMOPR010000233.1:0-3025 GCA_049323075.1 Pseudomonadota bacterium | reverse complement strand
GAAAATGGTTTTAAATGAAGGCAGCCACTACAAAAATGTTTGGGAGAGCACCATGGCACGCACCTTATTGGCCCTGCTTGTACTGCTGACCGCATGGCGTCCAGCCCTGGCCGAAACCGTCTATAAATACGTGGACGAGAATGGCAATACCGTCTTTACCGACGAGCCGCGCAAGGGTGCCGAACAGATGGATGTGAAACCCATTCCCACCGTACCGGCACTGCCCACCCAGGCACCCCAGAAGCAACCGGCGGCCGCCGGCCCTTTCCAGTACAACAAGATCCTGATTGTCAGCCCGGAAGACCAGCACAACTTCATCAATGAAACCGATCCGGTAGTGGTGCAGGCAGCGGTTTCACCGAACCTGCGCACGGCGGATCGTGTGCAGCTGATGCTCAACGGCAGCCCCCATGGCAGCCCCATCTCGTCCACGGCCTTCACCCTGGACAGTCTGGACCGGGGCGAATACAAGGCCCAGGTACGCATTCTGGACAAGGACGGCAAGGAACTGGGCATCAGCGATACGGTGACCTTCCAGGTGAAGCGTAATTCGGTGAACCTGCCGGGCCAGAAAAAACCGCAGCCCAAGCCCAAGCCGAAACCCCAGACCTGACAGCCGCCTCTCTGTTGCGCACTTTTTTGGTGCGCTCTTTTCACCTCCTGAACTAAAATCGCCATCATCAGCCTGGCCGGATACCCGAAAAGGGGCAGCCGGCCAAGGCCTGCCCCAACTCGACGCGCATAGGCGCCAAAGCGCCGATACTGCCGCTTTTTCTACCGGTTGGACCCTGCCATCGCCAGGGTTATCAGCCTACCCGATGGCGACTGCGGGAATCGAACCGGAGATGCTGGTTTGGTTTTTGCATTCTCGTAATTAAACCCTGTTGCAGCTGCCATGACGGCACTGTTACACCTCACCCGATTCAGTACCGGATTCAATGAATTACGACCTGCCGAAAAGCCTGCTCGACAATCTCACCACAGCCGTGCTGCTGCTGGATGAGAGCCTGCGGGTGCGCTACCTGAATCCCGCGGCCGAGCATCTTCTGGCCGCCAGCCTGTCGCAGCTGGTGGGAACACCGATCCGTCAGCTGATCAGCGAAAACGATCCCAATGCCCACGCCGACATGGAAACGGCGCTGGCGGAGTTGCATCCCTACACCAAGCGCGAAGCCCAGTTGCATGTGGCCAATACACCGCATGCCGCCACCGTGGACTACACCATCACGCCGCTGGTGGAGCCCGGTTACCCGCGCAGCCTGCTGATGGAGATCCGCCCACTGGACCGTCTGATGCGGATCAGCCGGGAGGACGGCATCATCAACGCCCATCAGGCCACCCGGGCGCTGGTGCGGGGCGTGGCGCACGAAGTGAAGAATCCTCTGGGCGGCATTCGCGGCGCAGCACAGCTGCTGGCGCGGGAACTGCCCGACGAGACGCTGCGGGAATACACCGACATCATCATTGATGAGGTGGACCGCCTGCGCAATCTGGTGGACCGAATGCTGGGACCGCGCAAGCTGCCCTCGCTGGCGCAGGTGAACATCCACGAGATTCTGGAACGGGTGCGAGCTGTTTTGCTGGCAGAAGGCGACGAAATTGCCGTGGAGCGGGATTACGACCCCAGCCTGCCGGAACTCTGGGGCGACAAGGATCAGCTGATCCAGGCGATCCTGAACATCGTCCGCAATGCCCGCCAGGCACTGCGGGAGAACCCGGGCCAGAAAGATCCCAAGATCATCATCCGCACCCGCGCGCTGCGCCAGTTCACCATTGGCCACACGCGGCATCGCCTGATCCTGCTGGTGGAAGTGGAGGACAACGGCCCCGGCGTGGACAAGGAGCTGCAGGAAACCATGTTCTATCCAATGGTCAGCGGCCGCGCCAGCGGCACTGGCCTGGGCCTTTCCATCTCACAGTCAATCGTCAATCAGCATCACGGCCTGATCGAGTGCGACAGTCAGCCGGGCAAAACCATTTTCAGACTACTGCTGCCGCTGGAGAAACCAGAAGGCACGTCACACATTGGAGTATAAGCGCATGCAAGGGCACGAATCTGTCTGGATCATCGACGACGACAAGTCCATTCGCTGGGTTCTGGAAAAGGCTCTCAACCAGGAAGGCATCAACACCTCGTCCTTCGAGACCGGTGATTCGGCGCTGAACAAGCTGCGCAACACGCAGCCGGACGTGATCATCACCGACATCCGCATGCCGGGCACCGATGGCCTGGGCCTGCTGGCGCACATCCGTGATCATCATCCGGATCTGCCAGTGATCATCATGACCGCGCACTCGGACCTGGACAGCGCCGTGCAGTCGTACCAGGGCGGCGCGTTCGAATACCTGCCCAAGCCGTTCGATCTGGATGACGCCGTGTCGCTGGTGAAGCGGGCGGTGACCCACAGCCAGGAGCAGCAGTCGAGCACCATCGAGCCGCCGCTGACCAGCAGCACCGACATCATCGGTGAAGCGCCGGCGATGCAGGAAGTGTTTCGCGCCATCGGCCGCCTGTCGCATTCCAACATCACCGTGCTGATCAATGGTGAATCCGGTACCGGCAAGGAACTGGTGGCGCGCGCACTGCACCGTCACAGTCCCCGCGCTGACAAACCTTTTATCGCGCTGAACATGGCGGCGATTCCGAAAGACCTGATCGAATCCGAACTGTTTGGCCACGAGAAAGGCGCCTTCACCGGCGCGGCGGCGCAGCGGCAGGGCCGCTTCGAGCAGGCCAACGGCGGCACCCTTTTTCTGGACGAAATCGGCGACATGCCGCTGGATGCCCAGACCCGACTGCTGCGTGTTCTGGCAGACGGGACCTTCTACCGCGTGGGCGGCCACACCGCCGTGAAAGTGGATGTGCGCATCATCGCTGCCACGCATCAGAACCTGGAAACGCTGGTGAAAGATGGCAAGTTCCGCGAGGACTTGTTCCACCGCCTCAACGTGATCCGCGTGCACCTGCCCCGTCTGAATGAACGGCGCGAGGACATTCCGCAGCTGGCTGCCCATTTCCTGCTGA
>JBMOPR010000232.1:0-3029 GCA_049323075.1 Pseudomonadota bacterium | reverse complement strand
ACCTTGGTCAGCTGCAGCGGTTTCAGGGTTTTGGGAATCACATCGACGGCGCCAAGGGCACGGGCCTGGCTTTCGTACATCTCACCTTCTTTCGAGGTGTACATGATGATGGGAATGGCGGCGGTGTGGGGATCGTTCTTGATGGCGCGGAGGGTCTGGAATCCGTCCATGCCGGGCATGGTGTGGTCCATGAAGATCATGCTGGGTTTCTTGTCACACAGATAACCCAGCGCAGCTTCGCCGGATTCCACGGTGTCCACTTCGATGCCCTGCTCGGTCAGCATTTTGCTGAGCATGTGTCGGGCCATGCGGGAATCGTCTACGACCAGTGCCAGCTTGGTTGCCATCGTAATGCAGAGAAATCCGGTTGTTATCGTTATTGTTTCTGAAAATATATCAAAGCATTTTAGGTTGCACTATTTTTTTGTGCGAGTTCTGTAATGCCGTTGGCAATCAGGCGGACTTTGTCAAAACCGTGCAAATGCAGGCGTTTTGCCATCTGGCGCGCCTGCTCGGTGTCGGCGGTGAATAAAAATTCGTTATCGTTCAGGGTGGTGGGCCGGGATGTGACAGGTGGATGCCAATCCTGTAGCAGGAAGCGGGCCCGGCGGGCGATGGCATCACCACTGTCTATCAGGCGGATGCCAGCGGGCAGGGCGCGGCGGATTTCCTCGCTCAGCAGCGGGAAGTGAGTGCAGCCGAGCACGACGGTGTCCGGTGGTGTCTGGCCGGTCAGCAGCGGTGCGAGCTCGCGCGCAATCAGCTCTTCATCCACCGGCAGCCCGCGCAATTTGTTTTCCGCCTGATGCACCAGTTCCGCCGAACCCACCCTGATCACCTCGCAGTGGGGCGCAAATTCCTCTATCAGCCGCTGCACGTACTGGCGCTTCACCGTGCCCGGCGTGGCCAGCAATGCGATGGTGCCGCTGGCCGTGAGTTGCGCCGCCGGTTTGATGGCGGGCACCACGCCGATGATGGGCGTGCGGGTCTGGGCGCGCAGCGGTTCGAGTACCACCGTACTGGCGGTGTTGCAGGCGATGACGATGATGTCGGGGTGGGCGTTTTGCTCCAGGTGCGGCAGCAGTTCCAGCAACCGGTTCACCAGCACGCTTTCTTCCTGGGTGCCATAGGGAAAAATGGCGTTGTCAGCCACGTAGAACAGCCGGCAGTGGGGCAGTGCACGACGGATCTCGTCGGCGACGCTGATGCCGCCAACGCCGGAATCGAATACGAGCAGCGTGGGAATGGGGGTGGACATGGCGGCGTATTATACGGGAGCCGACCAGAATTCCTGTAGGGGCTTTGCCAGGTCTTTTATCCGCGTGACCCGTTGCAGGTGCCAGTGGGATGGCAGTTGCGGGCGGGTATCGGCCCGGGTGAAACGGTCGTCCGCCAGGATCACGACGCCGCGATCGGTTTCGCTGCGGATGACCCGTCCGGCGGACTGGATGACACGGTTGAGCCCGGGGAAACGATAGGCGAAGTCGAAACCGTTGTGCAGGCGGGCGTCGGCCTGCTGCCGGATCAGTTCCCGCTGCAGCGATGGTGGCGGCATGCAGGTGCCGATCACGATCACGCCATGCAGTTTGTTGTCCTGCAGGTCCAGGCCCTCGGCGAAACTGCCGCCGGAAATCACCAGAGCCAGAAACCGGTCCTGTGCCAGTTGTTGCAGGAAGGCGTCGGCCTGTTGTGTGCCAGAGGTTTGTGCCAGCAATGGCAATGCCGGGTGCTGCTGTTGCAGGTACTGCAGCACGTCCTGCAGGTAGGGATAAGACGGAAAGCTCACCAGATAGCGTCCGGGTTTGGCCTGCCATGCAGTGGTGATCAGCTCGGCGATGGGCGCGATGGAGTGGGCGCGGGCGTCGAAGCGGGTGTTGATCGGCACGACCAGCGTGCATTGGTGTTGGGGTGGAAACGGGCTGGGCAGATTCAGTTGCGAGGAAAAGGGTTCGTCGCTGAGGGCGCCAGCAAAAAATGCCAGTGGCAGCAGACTGCCGGAGAAAAACACGCAGCCGGAAAATGCGTGGCTGAGGACACGCAGGCGCGGGGCGGGATCAGTGCAGAAAATTTCGATGGTATTGGGATTGGCATTGCCATCGTCGCCGCCGCTGATCAGGCGGTCTTCCGGCTGCCACTGCTGCGCACGCCGGGCGAACCGTACGCAGGCCATCATGGTGTCGAACAATTCGGCGGGAAACACCAGCCATTGTTGTTGCGCGTGCCAGTCGAGCCATTCTTCCGCCAGCAGGGTGACGGCATTGACGAGCGCTTCCGGCAGCTGCTCCTGCGCCTGTTGCGGTGTGCCGCTGGCAGGAAACTGTTGCAGTAACTGGCGGAACCGGCGTTTCAGCGGCGCGTGTTTTATCTGTTTCGCGGCGGCCTGCAGTTGCGGTTTCTGCAATTGTGCGCTGAACATGTCGCGCGCCCGTTCCGGCAGGTTGTGGGCTTCGTCCACCAGCAGCGCACTGTATTTCGCGTGGGTGTCGAGGTGTTCCTGCAGGCGGGCGTACGGATCGAACACATAGTTGAAATCGGCGATCACCAGATCCACCCAGGGCAGCAGATGACGGCTGAGCTGATGTGGACACAGGTTGAAACGACGGGCCAGTTGCAGCAGGTCGTCACTGTGCCAGAGCGGTTGCTGCTGAAAGGCGAGCAGCGCGTCAGGCAGGCGATCGTAGTAACCCTGTTGCCAATTGCACGGCTCCACCGTGGCACCGCCGCAAAAACACTGACGCTCGCGGGCGCCGAGAAACAGCACGCGCAAAGGTGGGCTGGCGGTTGCTGGCTGCGTGGATTGCGCAATCTGTTGCAGGGCCTGTGTGAGGCTGCGCTGACCACTGGTTTTGGCGGTGAGATAAAAAATCTGGCGGACACGGTTTTCCCCCAGCAATTTCAACGCCGGATAAAGAATACCGGCCGTTTTGCCCAGTCCGGTGGCGGCCTGGTAAAGGGCGGGTGTGCCGTCGCGCAGATCGCGGTAGGCCTGTACCGACAGGGCCCGTTGCCCCGGACGGAATTCGCGGAAC
>JBMOPR010000231.1:0-3038 GCA_049323075.1 Pseudomonadota bacterium | reverse complement strand
GGGCACCTATGGTTTTACCGACGCCCAGCGCCGCGTTCCTTATCCCTTCCTTTTGCAGGGTCCGGTTGCCGCCTATCGCGGCGACATCGGCCGCCGGCGCGACAACTTTGTCATCGGACCGCGGGAACTCCCCGCGCGATTTGCCCGATGAGGATGCCCATGAAAACAAGCAACCGCCTGAATCCGTTCAAGGAGCATTGAGGGCGTTTTATTCAGAGTCTCAGGAGCAACCGGGACTCATAACTAAACAGCAATCACAGAGGTAAATATGATCAACCGGCGCAATCCCGATACGTCTGACATTACAACCAGAGTCATCAAGTCCACCTTTGTCGCGGAGGGCGACACCTGCTCCGCCATGCTTCACGTTCCAGACGGAGCAGGCGACACGCAACTGCCGGGAATCCTGATGGTCGGCGGCTGGGGCAGTGTGCAGCAGGCGCTGACGATTTCTTTTGTGAAGCGTTTTGTGGCCGCAGGCTATGCCGTCATGGAATTCGATTTTCCCGGCTGGGGTTTGAGTGGCGGCTGGCCGCGTCAGGATATTAATCCCTGGCGGCGCGTAAAGGCGGCAAACGCGGCACTGGCACATCTCAAAAACCAGCCTCAGGTGGCCGCGCACCGCATTGTGGTGTGGGGCACGTCGTTTGGCGGCGGCCACGTCGTCGATCTTGCGACTCAGCATCCCGATCTGCAGGGTGCCATCATACAGGTGCCCATGCTGGACGGCCTGGTGACGCTACGTGCCACGCCCCTGCCGCGGATGGTCCAGCTCTTGAGTCTCGGTGTCGCTGGATTGCTGAAGCCCGGCCCCGCAATTCAAGTCCCGACGGTGGCACGTAAAGGCGAGTTCGGTACCATGGACCGGGACAATGCCTGGGATGCGCTGAAAATGGGGCTCGATGCGCACCCCGGTGCAAAGTATGTGAACCGTGTGACCGCTCGCTCGGTGCTGACAATCGGGTTCTACCGCCCCTGGACCCGCCTCAAGGACGTGCAGATTCCGATGCTGATCGTGGGTGCGACCCGTGACACGGTGGCGCCATTCGTCGAAGACAAAGTGCGCAAGGTGGCCAACCCCCATCTCAGCGTGGTTCAGATCGATGCGGATCATTTCGATCCCTACTTTGAGCCGTACTTCCCCCAGACGCTCAAACCTCAGCTGGGCTTCCTGAATAAAGTGATGCCGATCTAACCTCCGGAGACGCCCCGTGAACGCACAGGTCGATGTAAAAGACACCCCTGGTATTGCCATCATTGGTACTGGCTTTGGCGGCCTTGGACTCGCCATCCAGCTTAAGAAGGCAGGATTCAATAACGTTACGCTGTTCGAGAAGGCTGGCGACGTCGGCGGCGTCTGGCGCGACAACACCTATCCTGGCGCCGCCTGCGACGTGCCTTCCCACCTTTACTCCTTCTCCTTTGAGCAGGACCTTGGCTGGCAGAACCGCTTTGGCAAGGCGGACGAGATCCACCAGTACCTCCGTCATTGCGCCGACAAGTATGGAATTCGCCCGCATATCCGCTTCAATACCGAGATTGCCGGCGCCGAGTTCGACGAAGAAGCCGCCCTGTGGACGCTGCGCACCACCAGCGGCGAGACGCACCGGGCTCAGGTCATGGTGGCTGCCGTGGGACAGCTCAACCGCCCGGCCTACCCGAAACTGAAAGGCTTGGACAGCTTCACGGGCAAGGCTTTCCATTCAGCCCGCTGGGATCATGACTATGATCTGACTGGCAAGCGCGTGGCCGTCATCGGAACCGGTGCCAGCGCCATCCAGTTTGTGCCGGAGATCGTCGCGCAGGTCACCCGTCTCAATATCTACCAGCGTTCGGCACCGTATGTGCTGCCGAAGCCCGACAAGCAGTACCCTGGACTCGAAAAGGCGCTGTTTCGCAACGTTCCTTTGCTGCAGACGCTGGATCGTGCCTGGCAATACAGTTACCACGAGCTGCGCCAACTTGGCTTTACCTCCCATATCAACGAAATGGCCATTGTCGAGCATGTGTTCCAGAAGCACATTCGTGAAATCGTCAAGGACAACAAGCTCCGCCACCGCCTGACACCGGACTACCCCATCGGCTGCAAGCGCATCCTGATTTCAAATCACTGGTACAAAACGCTGGTCGAGCCGAAGGTCGACGTTATCAGCGAGGACATCGCGGAGGTGGTGCCCAACGGCATTCGCACCACGGACGGCAGGGAGCGGGAAGTGGACACGATCATCTACGGCACCGGCTTCACCGCGACCGACTTCCTGGCGCCGATGCAGATCATCGGCCTTAAGGGCCAGACGCTGAAACAGGCTTGGAAGGACGGAGCCGAAGCATTCCTGGGCCTCACCGTGAGTGGCTTCCCCAACCTGTTCATGCTTTACGGACCGAACACCAATCTGGGCCACAATTCCATCATCTATATGCTGGAAAGCCAGTTCAGCTACATCGTCGACGCCCTGCGTAAGCTTCAGCGGAATGGTCTGCGGTATCTGGACCTGCGCAGAGACGTTCAGGATGTCTTCAATCAGGAAGTGCAGGAACGCATGAAGAGCACTGTCTGGGCCCAGGGCTGCACCAGCTGGTACCAGACGGCTGCCGGCAAAAACACCAACAACTGGCCAGGCTTCACCTTCGAATACCGCAATCGCACACGCACGCTTGACCTGGATCACTATGTACAGGTCAGGGCCTGAGCCTGTCGGCTGGCTGAGTCCGCAGGGATCAACGAAATAAGCGTGGTCGAGGCGAACCAGGTATTAGCAACAATAGGCGCTCGCAACGACCGCTGGAGAGAATTCAGCTTGCCCAGTGTTTGTTATGGGTTAACGGATTTTCTGCAATTCTACTGGCTCACCCACAAGACGGGCTGCGCCAGATGCCAGCCGTATGACTGGATACCCGAGAGGGCACCCGTCAATGCCAGAGGCTGTCGACGTACGCTATCTTCATCGGTCCGCAACGCATCCCGCCACTGCGCCGGGGACGCCGATTCATCCAGCCACCAGACATGCAAAGGCGCGGATGGCCTGTCTGTATCCGTG
>JBMOPR010000230.1:0-3047 GCA_049323075.1 Pseudomonadota bacterium | reverse complement strand
ACACCCGGCCTTCCTCTGGCACTTTTTGTGGAGATCCCGGGTGTCCCAACCAATCATCGAACGTCTGGTCAAAGCCGTCGGCGCTATCCTGCTGGGCAAGGAACCGCAAATCCGCCTCGCCATCGCCTGCCTGCTCGCCAAAGGCCACCTGCTGCTGGAAGACCTTCCCGGCATGGGCAAAACCACACTGTCCCACGCCCTGGCCCGCGTCCTCGGCCTCAGCTACCAGCGCATCCAGTTCACCAGCGACCTGTTGCCCGCCGACATCATCGGCACCAGCATCTTCAATCCCGGCTCCGCCCATTTTGAATTCCGCAAAGGCCCTGTATTCGCCGAAGTCCTGCTGGCAGACGAAATCAACCGCGCCACGCCCAAAACCCAGGGCGCGTTGCTGGAAGCGATGGAAGAACGCCAGGTCACCGTGGAAGGGCATTCCTACGCACTTCCGCAACCATTTTTCGTCATCGCCACCCAGAATCCCGTCACCCAGATGGGTACCTTCCCGCTGCCGGAATCCCAGCTCGACCGCTTCCTGATGCGGATCAGCCTGGGCTATCCCGATCCCCGCATCGAACGGGAGCTGCTGAAAGGCAGTAATCCGCGCGACCTGCTGGAAAGCGTGCAAGCAGTGTTGACCAAAGAAGAACTGGCATCGCTGCAGAAAAAAGTCGACGCCATTCACGTCTCTGACGCGCTGCTGGATTATGTGCAGCGGATTCTCGCCTACACGCGGCAGTCGAACCAGTTCGTGTTTGGCCTGTCACCCCGGGCCGGCATGGCGCTGGTGAAAAGCGCGCGCTCGTTTGCACTGGTGCAGGGGCGCGACCACGTGATTCCCGAAGATGTGCAGGCCGTGCTGGGCCCCGTGGCGGAACATCGCCTCAGCGGCGCACGCGATGTGACGGGGCACGAGGGCGAGCGGCTGGTGGATCATGTCATCAAGCATGTCGACGTCATCCCGCGCCGCTGAAAGCCGGTTCAGCGCACTGTCCAGGCCCGTGCGCGCACGCTGGCAGCGCTGGCTCGACCGCCGCATTCCCGCCAGCCGTGAAGTGGTGCTGGACCAGCGTCGCATCTTCATCTTTCCCACCATGATGGGCTTTGGCTACCTGTTCACGGCCTTCCTGCTGTTCATTGCCGGCATCAATTACGACAACAGCCTGATTCTGAATTTCAGCTTCTTTCTCGGTAGCCTGTTTGTGGTGGCGATCCTGCAAACCTTCAGCAATCTGTCCGGGCTGGTGATCACGGCCGGCACCACCGAGCCCGCGTTCGCCGGTACCGAAGCCAAATTCAACCTGCATCTGGGCAAATCCCGCCGCAAGGACCACTGCTCGATCCTGCTGGAATGGCACGGCTTTGCCGCTGAGCCACGCAACCTGATCGATTCGGAAAAAATACCGGTGCAAATGCTGTTGCCGACCCGGAACCGTGGCGTGTTTCGTCCGGAGCGATTAAAAATCACGTCGGTGTATCCGCTGGGATTGATTCGGGCCTGGACCTGGATTGCACTGGATATGGAATGCCTGGTTTACCCCAAACCTGTCGTCTGCGAACTGCCGCCGCAGGCCCAGCAGGGCGACAAGGACGGCAAAGCGCCGGTGTCCGAAGGCAACGAGGATTTCGATGGTCTGCGCGCGTATCAGGAAACCGATTCCCTCAATACGGTGGACTGGAAGGCTTACGCCCGTACTGGCGATCTGTACACCAAGCGGTTTCACGGTTATCAGGCGGAATCGCGCTGGCTGCAATGGGATCAGGTGCCGGCGCAGTATGCCGAGCTGAAGCTGTCGCAACTGTGTTTTCTGGTGCTGGACATGGCCCGTGGCGGCACACCGTTCGGGCTGCAGTTGCCAGGTGTGAAAATCGAGCCGGGCAGCGGGCCGGAGCACCAGAAACGCTGCCTCGAAACACTGGCGCGATTCTGATGAAAGCGGCTCGCGCAGTGCAGCGCAATCCTGTCATCAGCAAACCGGAGCAGCGTAAAACGGAGCGGGATATACGCCGTCACGGCTTCCCCATGCCGCGCACGGCGTTTGTATTGTTGCTGGCGATCAATGTGCTGGCAGTGTTGCCGCACACCGAGCGAGTGCCGGGCTGGATGTTGCTGGCATTCGGCGTTGTGCTGCTATGGCGCATCCAGGTGTTTCGCGAGCGCTGGCCGTTTCCGTCAAAATGGCTGCGACTGTTATTGGTGACGGGCGGCTTTGCCGGCGTGATTTTCTATCACGGCACGGTGTTTGGTCCGGACGCAGGCGTCGGGCTGCTGATCACCGCCTATCTGTTCAAGCAACTGGAAATGGCGACGCGGCGCGATGCGTTTCTGGTGGTGATACTGTCCTATTTCGTGCTGGCCACGGAATTTCTGTTCTCCCGCTCGCTCTACACCACGATCTATGTGCTTCTGGTGCTGGTTCTGATCACCGCCACGCAGATCGCCCTCAACCAGAGCGAGCCACGCATTGCGATCGTCCGGCCGTTGAAGGGTTCCCTCAAGCTGGTGTTGCAGAGCATTCCGCTGATGATTGTGCTGTTCTTCCTGTTTCCGCGCATCGGCCCGCTGTGGCAGTTGAATCTGAGCACGCAGCAGAACCGCGTCGGTCTCAGCGACCGCATGGCGCCAGCCGACATTGCCAATCTTTCACGATCCAGTGAACTCGCGTTTCGGGCTGAATTTCAGGGCTCGATACCGCCACAGCGCGAACGTTACTGGCGTGCCACGGTATTTGACCGGTTCGACGGCCGCACCTGGTATGCCATCGATGACAAGATGCTGATGTCGCTTAATGCGCAGCAGCTGGAGTATGGAGCGAAACGCTATCAGTACCGGGTATACCTGGAACCCACCGGCCAGCGGTGGTTGATGACATTGCCTGCTGCTCTGGTTACTGGCGTTGAGGCCAGAACCACGGAAGCACTGACCGTGCTCGCTCAGAAAGAACTGGAAACAGTGACGTCCTACGACGTCATCAGCTTTCCCGATTACCGTTTTCAGGCTGCCGGGCTGACCCGTGCGGAGTACAGCCGTTACCTGCAGCTGCCGGCGG
>JBMOPR010000229.1:0-3053 GCA_049323075.1 Pseudomonadota bacterium | reverse complement strand
GCCAGTTCGGCTACTACCAGGATTATTATGAGGATCATGCCGACGCGCTGCGCTACCAGAAGCGGATCGTGCAGCACGGCGAAAGCAGCGGCCGGCGGGAAGTGCCTTATTACCAGCAGAGCACCGGTTTCACCTGCGGCTCGGCGGTGCTGATGATGGCCATGAGCGCGCTGCGGCCCGGCATGGCGCCGGACAAGCGCACCGAATTCCAGATCTGGCGCGAGGCCACCACCATTTTCATGACCTCCGGCCATGGCGGTTGCGGCCCGCACGGTCTGGCTTACGCCGCCAGCAAGCGCAACTTCCACGCCGATGTGTACGTGAACCAGGAAGGGCCGCTGTTCCTGGAAGGGGTGCGCAACCCGGTGAAAAAGGAAATCCTGGAGCTGGTGCATCAGGATTTCCTGGAAAAGCTGAAGGATGCCGACGTCGATGTCTACACCGAGTGGCTGACCCTGTACCAGCTGGAGCGGGCCCTGGATGACAAGGCGATTCCACTGGTGCTGATCAGCACTTACCGCTTTGACCGGCGCAAGGTTCCCCATTGGGTGGTGATGGTGGATATGGACGACCAGTTCGTTTACATCCACGACCCGGACGTGAACGACGAGGAAGGGCAGAACGAGTTCGACAACCACTATATTCCCATTCCACGCAGCAGTTTCGACCGCATGTTCCAGTTCGGCCAGACCCGGCTGCGCTGCGCGGTGATCCTGCGGGATGTGTGAGCAGGGTTCTCCCGGCAGAATGAATTTGGTACCATCGTGCACAAATAACAAAACGAGATGCCGCGTCTGTGGATTTTCCCTTTCCGATCATTGATCCGCATATTCACCAGTGGGATCTGTTGCATACGCCGCGCATCCTCAGCCTGCCGCGCAGGCTGCTGGGTTGGAATCGCTGGCTGTATGAAACCACTCTGCGGTTTGGGGCCAAGCCCGGCGATCGCGATTATGTGGGGCGGACTGACTATGTGGCCTGGGATTATCTGCCGCAGCAGTACCGGCAGGACGTCGGGTCGCTGCCCATCACCCAGGTGGTGCATGTGGAAGCGGAGTGGCGCGACCGTTCGCCCCTCGGGCCCGCCGGTGAAACGGCGTGGCTGGACCGCCTGTTCGAGGGCGGCACGGGGCCGCAACTGGGCGGCATTGTCGCCTATGCCGACCTGCGTTCGCCGCGATTGAATGAACTGCTCACGGCGCACCGGGCGGCCAGCGGCAAGTTGCGGGGCATCCGCCAGATGCTGGCGTACGATACCGACCAGGGCATCATGCGTTTTTGCGACCGGCAGGGGCTGGCGGGTGATGAGCAGTGGCGGCGTGGTCTGGCGCAGCTGCAGCCGCTCGGCCTGAGCTTCGACGCCTGGGTCTTCCACCACCAGCTGAACGAACTGCAGCGGCTGGCCAAGGCATTTCCGCAGCAGCAGTTCGTGCTCGATCACATGGGCACACCCATCGGCCTCGGTGGTCCGTTTGCGTCCTATGGCCGCAATGCCATGGCCCGCGAGGTGATCCTGAAAACCTGGCAGTACGGCATGGCGGATCTGGCGGAATGTCCCAACGTGATGGTGAAGCTGAGCGGCTTTTTCATGCCGGTGGTGGGCTGGGGTTTCGAGAAACGCGAACAGCCGCCGTCAGCGCAGGAATTGCTGGATGCCTTCGCGCCCGCCTGCCGTTTCGTGCTGGAGCAGTTCGGCGTGGAGCGCTGCCTGTTCGCGTCAAATTTCCCCATGGATAAGGTGTCGCTGAGTCTGCAGTCGCTGTATGAGCTGTACGCCGCCACCGTGGCGGACCTGCCGCTGGATGACCGGCGCAAGCTGTTTCATGACAACGCGCAGCGGATTTACCGGCTGGCGTGATAGCGTCTGGCATTCGGAAAATCAGCAGCCATTTGGAAAATAAAGTTTCGACTGGTCGGAAAATGTTGCCGGTAGTCGTCAGCGCGGCGCCGGTCGCTCGATCTCGCGTTCTATGAAAGCGGCCCAGGCGCCGAACGGTTTCCAGATACGGTGCAGGTCCTGCTCCGCCAATGCCCTGTCTTCCCCCAATATCTGCGTCCGATAGCGAAACATGAAGGCCGACACCCGCATGTTGGCGGCGCAGTGCACCAGCACTTTCTGCTGTTGGGCCTGTGCCTGCTGCAGAACGGCGCAGAAGGTGACGAAATCGCTGTCGGCGGGATGTTTGAAATCCACCGGCAGATGCAGGTAATCCATCCCCAGTCGCGCCACCACGCCGGCTTCGTCCGGCAGGGAATTTTCCAGGCCGTGGGGTGCCAGGTTGATCACCTGCGTGAAGCCCGCCGCTTTCACGGCCGCCAGTTGCAGTTCGGTGGGCTGGCCGGCGGTGATCAGGCTGTCGGTGAGCGGCAGATAGTTGAAGATCGAATCCAGACGGTGGGTGCGGAAACGCTGCGGCAGCCAGCGCTCGATGAAGGTGCCCATGAAGCCCAGGCTGGTACGCGCGGTGCTGGGGGCATTCAGGTAACTGGGCTGCACATCACGCAGTTTCTGGCCGATGGTCGAGCGCAGGCGGGTCCAGTCCATGGGGTGCTCCTAAGTCAGCCGGAATGACGCTGCAGGTAAAAATACAGGGGTTGTGCGTCGCCCTTGCGGTCCATGGCGCCCAGCACGCTGTTGTCATCGATCTTGCGGAAATGATCGAGGATGGGCTGGGTGTCGTAAATCATGGTGGCGGTGCAGACGCCACGATACACCACTTCCCGCAACTGGGCGCTGCCGAGCATGTTGTTGACGACGATGTTGCCCTGGGCGTCGGCGCACAGCAGGGGGCTGACGTCGGCGCGGGAGGTGAAGCGTTTGCCGCGCCAGTTCAGGGTGCCCAGCATCGCCTCGCCGGGGTGACCGGTGCGGAAGCAGCCGCCGCGCCATTCCCCCAGCATGAAGGCTTCCTCCACGGCAGGCAGCTGGTCGAAAAAGGTGTCCAGCGCGGCGGGTTCAACCTGGGCGGCGTCGCGCAGCTGGATGAAGTGGGTGGTTGCGGTCATGGTGGGGTCTCGCGGTGACGTCAGGTGTTGGTTGAGGCCTATATTTA
>JBMOPR010000228.1:0-3062 GCA_049323075.1 Pseudomonadota bacterium | reverse complement strand
CCGCAACAGCGTGGGCGAATTGCGAATCGGCACCGGCCCCACCGCCAGCACCACATCGCCACCGAGCATCACGGCGTCATCGCCGAACACCACCGGCACTGTTCCCTCCCGCAATCCGAGCCGGTCCCCCAGCGAATCGATGGCCACGTTCTGCACCAGAAACCCCATGCCCTGCGGCACATTCAGCGCCTGTGCCAGTTCGTCCGCCACCACATAGATGTCAACACCGAACCACAGTGGCGGCTGATCCAGCATCAGCTTGCGCACCGCCGCACTGGTGACCGCAAAACCCATGCCCTGACTACCGCCGGACTCACTGAGAATATGGCTCACCACGCCGATCACTTCCCCCTGCACGTTGAACATGGGGCCACCGGAATTGCCCTGATTGATGGCGGCGTCCGTCTGCAGGAATTCGATGGGCTCCAGTGCGAAATCGGTTTCCAGCAGCCGCCGTCCGCTGACATGCCCGGTGGTCAGCGTGTGCTCCAGACCATAGGGCGCGCCGATCACTACCACCTCTTCGCCGGTCTTCACTGCATCGGATTCCCCCAGCTTCGCCACCGGCAATTTGTGCGGCACCTGCTGCAGGCGGATCAGCGCCAGATCTGCCGGCACCATCGACGACATCACCCGCGCCCGGATTTTTTTGCCATCCCCCAACTCCACCAGCACGATGTCGGCACGGCTCACCACATGGGCTGCGGTAAGAATGTCACCCTGGGCAGAAATGATGACGCCGGACCCGATGCCGCTGATTTCCGCGTCCTTCACCTCGGCCGCACCTTCCAGGGTGTGGATCACCACCACGGTGGGATCGACCTTTTGGTAGAGTTTGGTGAAGTCGGTGGCGAATGCGGGGACGCTGAGAAGGACAAGCAGCAGAGGAAGTAATCGGGACAGGAAGGGCATGAGGGAAGTCCGGCACGAAACAGGTTTGTGCATGATACACAAACCTGTTCCGGAACGGTGGGGGATCAGTAGCGGCGGTGTTTGGTCAGCAACATTTCAGTGAATGATCCATCGTATTCACCGGCAAGCCCCACTTGCACCAGATCTTTGCCGACACTGGTCAAATCACCGATCACATAGTCCGGAATCTCAGTGGCATTATGGGGTTTCCCCGCCAGACTGTATGACGTAACACGCGAAGAGACCTTGCCAAATTGATCCGCAGCAAACACCTCGCTAACGTCACAGCCGGCGCCATTACCGACCACGTCATCTATTTGCCAGTAGCTGCCCGGCGCAATGGGTATCTCCGACACCGCCAATGGCACGCCCGCACTGGTGAACTGGTTCACCCGGTAATTGCCTGCCGCATTTTCCAGATACAGCGGCCCTGTCACCACGCAAACATTGTTGCCGGAACGCGCCAGCAACGCGGCGCCTTCAAACTCATCAACCGGCGTACGGCCCGCTTCCACCAGATTGGCATCCAATTGCACCAGCTCCACCTGTTGCCCGGTGACGCCCAGCGCCATAACCTTGCCACCCGCAATCACCGCTTTGGTAACCTCCGTCTGGCCAAGCTCCGTTGCTGTCAGGCTGGCGTGTACAGAACCGTCGGCATTGAACACGATCAAGCCAGCGCGTGACACATGCAGGATTTTGCCATCAGCGAAAAAGTCGAACGTGCCGCCCTGGCCAAACAATCCACTTGCCGGAACCGCACCGGGATATTGTTCCAGTTCACCGCCCATCCCCCCGCCTGAGGCAGGTGCCGCCACTTTCTGCCACAACAACTCCCCCAGTGGCGAATACGCCATCACGACCCCGCCCGCACTGGCAGACACATAAAGATTCCGGTCCGGACCCACTTTCAAGTCGTCAACCCAGGCCAGTTCCGAAGACAGCGCCAGCCAGTTATTCACCAACATTCCCTGCGCATCAAACTTGTAAATCTGCACCTGTCCCAGTGTGAAGTTACCCCAGCCGACATACACATTATTCTGCTGGTCCACCGCCAGCACCGACCCGCTGGCCAAACGGGCCATTTCCCCGGTCTCGCCAGGAATCAGCTGCTCCCACACTTTGTTGCCCACCGCATCAAACGCCGCGACAAAAAAGCCGTCGGAAACACCAGGCGCTGCCTCATTGTGGGTAACGCCAACGGTAATCACGCGACCATCGGCGCCGACAGCTAGCGTTTCACTGCTGGTGTAATCGTTCCCACCCACCGAATAGTGCACCTGCCAAACCAGCTGCACGCACGCAGCCACCCCCAGCACAGCCGCAGCCAGTGCCGTCACCCGCAATACGGATTTCATAGACTCACTCCCTGATTTTTTTTGACTGAAGATAGAAGATTGAATAACGCAGGCGCAGCAGAAAGGCGGATTGCATGTCTCGCCCCTTCTTGCCGGTAACTGAATTACCGATGATTGAATCGTCGGCAACAAAAAAGCCTGCGATCACTACGATACACAGGCTTAATGAAAAACAAAATACGGCGAACCTATCAGGGCACCGGCGTATACCCGCCTTTTATCCCTTTTGTGACAATCGCCACCGCATTGTGCGCGTGCAGGCTTTCCAGGTGATTCACCCGCACCCAGAAATCCTGATACGAAGCCTGTTCGTTGAGCGCCTTCTGGATCTTGCGGGCGGCGTCTTCGCAGAACATCAGGTTCTGGCCGTTCAGACGGGCGAACTCCTGCTCGTCCTCACGCTTTACGGCGGTCTGCACCGGCGTTTTCAGGGCGCCTTCCACCTCGTCGATCAGCTCTTCCAGCGGGAAGCTGGCGGTGTCGTCCGACAGACGCACGCGGATCTCGGCAATGCTGCGCTGGCTATGGGGAGTCGCCACCACGCCCTGCTCACTGCCCAGCCAGCTGTACACGTCGTCGGCTGTCACCTGCTTGCTGCCCTGGCCGAAGTCCTTGCGGAACTGCTGCTGGATCAACTGACGCGCCAGTGCGGCGGAGCAGGGGCAAGTGGAGGAATAGGGAATCTCCACCCGCAGTTCGAAATGGAAGCCGTCGGTGTCTTCAGTGGCAATGATGCGGGACGGGTAGGCCTTCCAGCCGGAATATTCGCTTTTCAGCGCCGGGCGGCGGGCC
>JBMOPR010000227.1:1223-3063 GCA_049323075.1 Pseudomonadota bacterium | reverse complement strand
CGATAATGCCACGCAGATATTCAAAGGCTGCCACTTCACGGCCACGATTCAGGCCCAACACCTCGGGCTTGCAGGCTTCATAGAGCGACGAAATTGTGTTCTGGTACACATTGAATGCCCTGCGCCACTCATCATTTGCCAATAGTTTATCGGCAAAGCCATTGAAACGGCCCAGCTTGTCAAACACATCCCCTTTGGCCAGCACTTCTTCCAGCAGAACATCTTTTTCCCGGCAGAATTCCAGCCCCTGGGCAATCGCATCATCCAGCAGATTGAACAACACGCTTTTATCCTGAACCGGCGCAGGTTCGCACAATCCTTCCTGGCCCTGACCGTAATTTTTCAACGCCTTCTGCATATTGCGGAACACGTTGTAGTAATCCACGATCTCGCCATTGAGCTTGGTCACCCCGTTGATCTGCCAGCCCGTCACCCGATTGGCGCGGGCAATGGTCTGCATCAAGGTGTGATCCTTCATAGGTTTGTCGAGATACAGGGTTGAAACGGTAGGCGCATCGAAACCGGTCAGCCACATGGCACAAACAAAAACCAGCTGCAGCGGATCTGCCGGATCTTTGAAGTTGTAGTCGATATCGTGGCCGTGGGCATCCAGCCGGTTCATACGCTCGCGGTGGGGTTTGATATCAAGCTGGTGTTTAGTGAACTTTTCCTCTTCACCCGCCTCTTCACTCACCACCACCGCCATCTGCACGTTACTCATGTAATCGCGCATTTTCTTCAGGCGGGCTTTTTCCACTTCATCTTTCGTTTTGGCAATCTGCCCTACCAGCGCTTTTATCTCGTCCCTCCAGCGCCGCTGTACCTTGTCGTACATCTTCACGGCAGTGAATTTATCGACGCAGATCACCATCCCCTTACCCAGATAACCCCGGCGCGGAAAATGGTGCACGATATCCTTCGCGATCGTTTCCAGGCGGTCATCGCGCTTGATGACTTCCACTTCCTTGGAGAAGGTCCTTTCCAGCTTCTCGATCTGCTGCTCATCAAGATTTTCATCTTCCAGAATCTGGTAGAACTCGTCGCTCAGATCCTCATTCTGGATCAGCACTTCCGGCACGCGCTTCTGATAGAACAGCGGCACGGTGGCACCGTCATCCATGGATTGCTGGAAGTTGTACTCAGAAACGTAGTCACCGAACCAAGCGTTGGTCTTGCGTTCCCTGCCCAGCAGCGGCGTACCAGTGAAAGCCAGATAATTGGCTTTCGGCAACCCGGCGCGCATGTTTTCCGCCAGCGATTCGTACTGAGTGCGGTGCGCTTCGTCGACAATCACCACTATGTCATCGCGGGATGACAGCACGGGATATGTCTGCCCTTTTGGCCAGCGAAATTTCTGGATCAGGGTGAACACCATGCGCTTGTTCTGACTCAGGAACTTGCGCATCTCCTCGCTATTTTTTGGCTGCGCGGCTTCATCCTTCTGCACAGTTTCGGTATTGAGGAAGTTACGGTAGATCTGGCCATCCAGATCATCACGATCCGTAATCACCACAAAGGTGAAATTGCCGGTGAGTTTGCGGAAGATCTTGCGCACATAAAAAATCATGGAAAAGCTTTTGCCTGCGCCCTGAGTGTGCCAGAACACACCCAGCCGGCCCTGCAATTCCCGCCGCCGCTCGAACGCTGTCAGCGCACCATTGACGCCGATAAACTGATGGTTCTGCGCCACCACCTTGCTGGTGTCTTTATAGAAAAGGATGAAGTTCTCGACATAATCCAGCAGCTTGTCCGGCGCGAACAACCCTTCCGCCAGCAGTTCCAGGCTGGTGCCTTTTTGCTGGATTTGCTTGCGGTCGATTTTTTCCTTTTCGTCAAGGGC
>JBMOPR010000227.1:0-1213 GCA_049323075.1 Pseudomonadota bacterium | reverse complement strand
GCCAGGTGAAGAAGTGCTCCCAGTCTGCCGTGATACTGCCCAGCCGGGTTTCAATGGCGTTGGACAGCACACAGAACGCATTGGCCAGAAACAGCTGGGGGATTTCCTGCTTGTAGGTAGTCAGGTTGTCGTCGAAGGCCGTGCGCAACTTGACGTTGGAATTCTTCAGCTCGATAAACACCAGCGGAATGCCGTTCACATACAGCAGCACGTCCGGGCGGCGGTAGCCGTGCTCGGCCTTGATCCACAGCTGAGTCACCGCCAGATAGTCGTTGCAGCCATCCTTGCGTGCCGGGCGATTAAAGTCGATCAGCTTCACCCGCTCACGCTGGCGCTGCCCCTGGGCGTCGTCGTATTCCACCGGCACGCCATCCTGCAGCAGACCATAAATCTCGCGGTTGGCGGCAATCAGTGTCATGGCCTGGCGGCGGTCGCAAAAGCGGGCCAGGGCTTCGTCCAATACAGGATCGGGAATCTGGGGATTCAGGCGGCGGGCGGCCTGGGTGAGCCGATCCAGCAGGATCACATCGCGCTTGCTGGTGCGGTGCGATCCATCATTAAGATCATCGGGCTGCACGGTAAAACAGTTCAGCACATCGAAGCCATGCAGGTGCTGCAAGCGTTGCAGCAGCGCCTGCTCGATCTGGTCTTCGGATATGAAGTTGGCCATGCGCCGCTTCCCCGGTAAACACCACTCCTGCGACAGCTCAACTATTGCGCAAGTCTGCCGCCCTCAAAAACAATTTAGGCAACTATGTTTAACTTGGCAACCACCTTAGTTAAGGGAAATGCGTTTTCCTTAACTAAGCCACGACCTAAGTTAAAGCAGTCCTTAATTGGTAAACAGATCCAGATACTGCTTGAAGACATAGGCACGGCCCCGCTGCTGGCCGGTAAACTCCACCAGCAACCCCAGCCGCTCGAAATCCCGCACCAGCGCGTTGGCGGTAGGCGTGCTCACGCCCAGCGCGGCTTCCACATCTGCCGCCGTCACATAAGGCTTGCGATACAACAGGTTAAGCAGCGTCTGGCCATTGGCGGCCCGCTTGCCCAGGGTCATCACCGAGCGGTCGCAGGCCGTGCGCAACTGCAACACCTGCTGGAAGACCTCTCGCCCTTTGGTAGCCGTCTCGGCCACACCACTGAGGAAGAAGCGCACCCAGTGGATCAGGTCGTTGGAAATCCGCACCCGCATCAGGGCATCGTAATAGCT
>JBMOPR010000226.1:0-3083 GCA_049323075.1 Pseudomonadota bacterium | reverse complement strand
CCCCCCCCACAGGTCGCTCTATCAAACCTTTGAGACCGGGTGTGCATGCCTGCCGGTTTGACAGGGGTGAACATCCGGCGTAGGATTTGTTTTGTCTAGGACACTATATGGACAATAATCATGCATCCGAAAGCTCCCGTGGCCATCAGCCGCTGCCTTCTGGGCGAACAGGTCCGCTACAACGGTGATCACAAGCACAACCGCTTCTGCACAGGCGTGTTGGCAGAATACTTCGAATTCGTGCCAGTTTGCCCTGAAATTCAGGCAGGAATGTCAGTGCCGCGCAAGCCGATCCGGCTGGTACTGGAGGAGGACGAGCAGATTCGCGCCCGGGAGTCAGACGACGCATCGGCAGACCACACCGTCGCCCTTGAACAGCAAGCCCATCTTTTTGTCCAGGACAACTCTGCCATTGCCGGCTTTATTGCAGCCCCCAATTCCCCCAGCTGCGGCCTGTTCACGGTGAAGCTGTATCTGCCCAATGGCAACCCGGTGAACAAGACCAGCGGCCTGTTCAGCAAGACCCTGCGCCAGCTGAATCCGCTGCTGCCGGTGGAGGAATCCGGCCGCCTGAACGATCCGGGCCTGCGGGAAAATTTCATCATGCGTGTTTACACCTATCACCGCTGGCAGGAACTGAATCGCCAGCCGCTGACGGCAAACGGTCTGGTGCAATTCCATACCCGCCACAAATATCTGGTGATGAGCCACAGCCACGAGGCTTACAAAAACCTGGGGCAGATGGTGGCCCGTGCCGGCAACAGCGATCTGACGCAGCTGGGCCCCGACTATATCCGCACGCTGATGGATGCCATCGCCGCGCCGGCACCCCGCGTCCGTCACTGCAACGTGCTGCATCACCTGCTGGGCTACCTGAAGAAACTGATCAACAGCAACGACAAGCAGGAACTGCTGGCCACCATCGAGCATTACCGTCAGGGCATCGTGCCGTTGATAGTGCCAATGGCGCTGCTGCGGCATCACTTCGAACGCTGGCGCGGCCAGCAGCGCTATGTGCTGGAGCAGGTGTATCTCGATCCGTATCCGTTTGAGCTGGGCCTGCGCAGTCAGGTGCACCCATGACAGTCGCGATCTGGTTTCGCAGCGACCTGCGAGTGCAGGACAACCCGGCCCTGCACGCTGCCTGCAGCAGCCGTGAGCCCGTGCTGGCGTTTTATTTTTTCACGCCGGAACAGTTCACCGAGCATGACATGGGGCTGACCCGGCAGCGTTTCATCATCGGCAACCTGCTCAGCCTGTCGCAGGACCTGCAGAAGATCGGTGTGCCCTTGCTGGCGGAACGCTGCGACCGGTTTGATGACAGCGTGAAAAAACTGCTGACCCTGTGCCTGCAATACGGCGTTACCCAGCTGCATTTCAATGAAGAATATGAACTGAACGAGCGCCGTCGCGACACGCTGGCCTTCAGCCTGCTGACCAGTGCCGGTATCGGCGTGCAGCGTCACCAGGACCAGACACTGCTGGCCCCGGGATCCGTGATGACAGGCCAGGGCAGTCCATTCCGGGTGTTCACACCGTTCAAGCGCGTCTGGATCCAGCTGGCCCGCCGCGATGCGGTGCAGCCGCTGCCAACACCGAAAAAGCGCCAGGCGCCAGATGTAACCGCCACTGCCGCAGAGAAAATCGAGCGCTGGGTGAAGCCACAAGCCGCCAACGCTTTCTGGAAAGCCGGCAGCAAGGAAGCCTGTCGCCGCCTGGACCAGTTTGTTGAACTGCGCATCGAGCGTTACCAGGAACAGCGGGATTTTCCTGCGCTGGATGGCACCAGCCAGCTGTCGCCCTATCTGGCCGTCGGTGCACTGTCACCCCGCGCGTGCCTACATGCCGCACTCAGCGCCAACCGCTTCGAGTGGGACTCAGGCAATCCCGGCATTCAGACCTGGATCAGTGAACTGATCTGGCGCGAATTCTACAAGCATCTGATTTTCAATTTCCCCGAACTGTGCAAGGGGCGCGCGTTCCAGCCGGCCACCGAATTCGTGCGCTGGCAGCGCAATCCTGAGTTGCTGGACGCCTGGAAAAATGGCACCACCGGCTACCCCATTGTTGATGCCGCCATGCGCCAGTTGTCGACGCTGGGCTGGATGCACAACCGCCTGCGCATGGTGACAGCCATGTTTCTGACCAAGCATCTGTTCATCCACTGGAAGGAAGGCGAGCGCTGGTTCATGCAGCAGCTGATCGACGGGGATTTTGCCGCCAACAACGGTGGCTGGCAGTGGAGCGCGTCCACCGGCGCCGACGCTGCGCCCTATTTCCGGGTGTTCAATCCTACCCGTCAGTCGGAACGCTTCGATGCCGACGGTACGTTCATCCGTCACTGGCTGCCGGAACTGAATACCCTCGGCGGCAAACAGATTCACGATCCGACGCCTCTGGAACGGCAACTGTGCAGCTACCCGCATCCCATCGTGGATCACCGCGTGGCCGTGGACCGGATCAAGCAGGAATTCCAGTCGCTCAAGACCGTGGCATTGGCGTAAACCCGAACCAGAACAAATGGAGAACTCATGAAGAGCATCAGCAATGGCATCCGCCTCTGGTTTGATTCGGAAGCAACCGAGGTGGGCAACAGTGAGCAAGTGAACTGGTTGCGCTGCATTCCCTTCGTGCTGCTGCACCTGGCGTGTCTCGCCGCATTCTGGACCGGCGTAAGCACATTTGCCATCCTGTTCTGTGTTGCATTTTTCTGGCTGCGCATGTTTGCGATTACGGCGTTCTATCACCGCTATTTTTCCCACCGCAGCTTCAAAACATCCCGCACCGCACAGTTCCTGTTTGCCGTGCTGGGTAACATGTCGGCCCAGCGTGGCGCCCTGTGGTGGGCCGGGCATCACCGCCATCACCACCAGCATTCCGATCAGGCGCTGGACCTGCATTCGCCGGTGCAGCGCAGTTTCTGGTGGTCGCACATGGGCTGGTTCACCTGCGACGCCTCCTTCAAAACACCGTACGACCGCATCCGTGATTTCGCGCGTTTTCCGGAACTGGTATTCCTCAATCGCTACGACGCACTGGTGCCGGCACTGACCATGCTGGCGATTTTCAGCCTGGGTGAGCTG
>JBMOPR010000225.1:0-3088 GCA_049323075.1 Pseudomonadota bacterium | reverse complement strand
CAAGACACGCGATGAATACGTCCCTGTACGCTCGACAGCAGCCCTTCGGGGCCGGCCACTCGCAAATATGCTCGCGGCGTTCACAACTGAAAAAGCATGCTTTTTCTGGCGTTGTTCACCCCTGCTGCTGACGGTCTTGCTCCCTCCACCCGCCTCGCTTCCGGAACTCTTCTTATAATACGCCTTCGACCAGCGCCTGCTCATCATCCAGCACCGGTTGATCGGCCTGATTCAGATCGCCGTATCCTTCGGCCATCCACTTCGCCACGTCGCGCAGGCTGGCGCCACCCAGCAGACGCACCACCGGCAGTTCCACCTGCGTCACCTGGGTGACACGGTTCTTGAATTCCACTGCCAGCAGCGAATCAATGCCCATATCGATCAGCGGCTGGGTGTCGTCCACTTCCAGTGCATTGAGCTGCAGTGCGCGGGCCAGCTGGTGACGCAGATACACCAGCAGACGATCCGCCCGCTCTTCCGGCGCGCAGGTCGCCAGCTCTTCCTTGAAGGCGAGATCTTCCTGGTTGAGTTCCACCACCACTTCTGCAGGAACATCGCCGCTCAGATCGTTGACGCGGTTGAACAGCGCCCCCACCGGCAGCATGCTCATCAGCGGCTTGAAGCGATTCCACTGGATGTCGGCCACGGTGATCTGGATTTCGTCGCTGCCCAGCAGGCGGCCAAAGGTCTGCACGCCGATATTTTTTTCCAGCTGCAGCAGGCCGCGTTTGGCTGCCTGGGCGCCGGACTCGTCACTGACCATGCCGGATTCCGCCCACGGCCCCCAGTTGATGGCCAGTGCCGGTTTGCCCTGCTGGCGACGGCGCTGGATGATGGCGTCCACGGCCTGGTTGGCGGCGGAATAGTGGAAGTTGCCAGCCGACCCCCACACCGATGCAATCGAGGAAAAGCCGGCGAAAAATTCCAGCTTGTCGTCAGCGCAGAGTTCATCCAGCCATTGCAGGCCCAACACCTTGTTCGCCATCAGCTGGCTGCAACGTGCAGTAGTGAGTTCGCCCACCGGCACCAGTTCGAACTGGCCGGCGGCGTGAATCACGCCCGCAATGGGATGTTCTGCACGCAGGGATTGCAGCACGCGATCTAGCGCAGCACGGTCGGCGATGTCCACGGCGGGAACCACAACCTGCACACCATTCTTGCGCAGGGTTTCGATCTGCTGTTGTGCGTCGTCACCACGGGCACCGTTGCGGCTGAGCAACGCGATATGCAGCGCGCCCTTGCCTGCCAGCCAGTTCGCCACAGCCAGACCAATGGCGCCAGTGCCACCGGCCACAACGTAAAAAGAATTGGCGTTCAGGTTCAGTTTGCGCTGCGACAAACGCTCGCCTTCCACCCGCAGCAACGAGGGCGTCAGCAATTGATTCTGGCGCACGCTCAGCAAGGGCGAAGGCTGTGCCGCCTGCAATGCATTCGCGCACAGCTGCGCGGTCGCTGCAGTCCAGTCTTCCACATCGATGGTGGACTGCATCCGGTCTGCCAGTTCCAGCAGCAGGTTCTTGGCAAAGCCGAGCACGACGGCCTGATCGGCCCGCACGACGGCCTGCTGGCCCTTCGTGCCCTGCGCCGCTTCAGTGATGATGCTGAGGTGGCAATGGGAAACGGTCTGCAACGTTTTCGCCAGCCCCAGGAACAGCGCAGTGAGCGCATCATAATCCGCTGCTGTTACAACCAGTGGCAGCTGCGCCAGTGATATCACCAATTGCACCGGCTCGGCGGCGCTGCCTTGCAACACGCTCGCCAGCCATGGACTGACACTGCCGTCGACGGGCAGCATTTCCCGACTACCGTTCAGGTTCAAGGTCACCTGGCCGTTATCAATGGCAATACTGCCACACTGCCTTGCCTGAGCGGCTGGCAACAGCGCGGAGAACTGTTCCGCCAGTGACAGCGTCGGGAACAAAAGCACCCAACGTTTCGACGGTATCGCTCCGGCCGCCACCTGCGGTGCAGGTGCTGCGTCCCAGCGCATCTGATACAGCCAGTTACGGGCCTTTTCCGGCATTTCCTGCTGCGACAGCGCTTCTCGCAAGGTTTCATTCCAGAAGCTCTTGCGCTGGAATGGATACGTCGGCAGCTCCACCGGCGCGACCTGTTTCAGCGGCATGATTTCCGCCCAGTCCAGATCCAGTCCCGCCACATACAGCTGCGCCAGCGACCGGGTCAGAGCATCCAGCGCAGGTATTTTTTTCTGCAGACTGCCCACCGTTACCAGGGGCTGCAGGTCCTGACCGCCCGCACGCAACGACGACGCCACTTCCTGCAACATGGCAATCAGCGCAGTGCCAGGGCCGACTTCCAGCACCAGATCACATTGCGCATCGATGATATTTTTCGCGCAGGCCATGAACTGCACTGGCTGACGGATCTGCTGCACCCAGTAATCCGGCTCGGCCATCTGCTTGCCGACATGCTCGCCATTCAGGTTGGAATAGATGCGCATGCGCGGACTGGTGAAAGCGATGCCGTTGAGTTTTTCCGCAAACGGCTTCAGCGCGGAATCCATCGCGGCGGTGTGAAATGCGTGTTGCACCGGCAAGCGGCGGAACTGGATGTCCTGCCCAGCCAGTTGTGCTTCCAGCGCATCCACCAGCGCGGGATCGCCACCCACCACGGTATTGAGCGGGCCATTCACGGCGCAGATTTCCAGTCCGGGTGACGCCTGAATCAGCGTGCGGGTTTTCGCTTCGTTGGCAAACACCACCAGCATGGCACCCTGCGCGGTGGTGCCCATCAGGTGTGCCCGCGCCACGATCAGCTTGCAGGCATCGGCCAGACTGAACACGCCGGCAATACAGGCAGCGGTGATTTCACCGACGCTGTGACCCGACACGCAATCGGGTTTCACGCCCCACTGCATCCAGGTTTTCGCCAGTGCATATTCCAGCGCGAACAAGGCCGGCTGGGTATAACGGGTCTGGTCCAGTTTATCGCTGTGCTCACCCCACATTAACTGGGTAAGCTCCACATCCAGCAGCGGATTCAGTTGCGCCGCCACCTGGTCGAAATGGGTGCGGAATGCGGGAATGTGATCGTAGAATGCCTGCCCCATGCCGGCAAACTGGGCGCC
>JBMOPR010000224.1:0-3107 GCA_049323075.1 Pseudomonadota bacterium | reverse complement strand
CGTGCCATCGAAGCCCACGCTTCCGATGAACTCAAAGCCCTTTACCTGCCCAGGCTGGGATCGATCGAGTGGACCGGCACCATGTGCCTGACCGAGCCGCACGCCGGCAGTGACGTGGGTCTGGTGAAGACCAAAGCCGAACCCCAGGCAGACGGCACCTATGCCATCAGCGGCACCAAGATTTTCATCACCCAGGGTGAAAACGATTACGCCGACAACATCGTCCATCTGGTGCTGGCCCGTCTGCCAGGCGCGCCCAAAGGTCCGAAAGGCATCAGCCTGTTCCTGGTGCCGAAATTCCTGCCGGATGCGGCGGGCCAGCCCGGCGCGCGCAACCGGGTCTCCTGCGCGTCCATCGAAAAGAAAATGGGCCTGAAAGGCTCGCCCACCTGCGTACTGAATTTCGACGGTGCGCAAGGCTGGCTGGTGGGGCAGCCGGGCGCCGGTCTGGCCTGCATGTTCACCATGATGAACGCGGCCCGGCTCGATGTGGGCATTGAAGGACTGGCGGCGGCGGAGCTGTCGTTCCAGGGCGCGCTGGCCTATGCGAAGGATCGCCTGCAGATGCGCGCACCCACTGGCCCGGTGGCGCCGGAAAAGGAGGCCGATCCCATCATCGTCCATCCCGATGTGCGCCGCATGCTGATGACCCAGAAGGCGCTGGCCGAAGGCTGCCGTGCGCTGGCCTACCACATCGCACTGCAACTGGATCAGGAAGCCCATGGCGATGTGGATGCGCGCAAGGCAGCGTCTGACCGGGTGGCGTTGCTCACGCCCATCAACAAGGCATTTCTGACGGATCGCGGTCTGGAGTGCGCCAATCTCGGCGTGCAGGTGTTCGGTGGCCACGGCTATATTCACGAGCACGGCATGGAGCAGATCGTGCGCGACGTGCGCATTTCCCTGCTGTACGAAGGCACAAACGGCATTCAGGCCAACGATCTGATCGGCCGCAAGCTGATCTCGAACAAGGGCGCGCTGCTGCGTGCCTTCCTGGATGAAATCGAGTCCTTCTGCGCCGCCAACAGCAATAATCCCCGTGTGGGTGGAATGGTGCAGGTGCTGGCGCAGCACACCGCCGAGTGGTGGCAGCTGGCGCAGGAACTGATGGGCAAGAGTGCAGCCGAGCCCAACACCATTGCGTCAGTGGCGGTGGATTTCCAGGATTACGCCGGTTACGTCACTCTGGCCTGGCTTTGGGCGCGCATGGCCCTGGCCGCAGCCGAACAACTGGATGCCGGCGCCAGCGATGCCGCCTTTTACCAGGCCAAACTGAAAACCGCCCGTTTCTATTACGATCGCATTCTGCCCCGCACCCGCAGTCTGGTGGCGACGCGCGGCTGCAGTGCCGACAGCGTGATGGATCTGGCGGTGGATGAATTCGTGTTCTGAATTCCCGCCATTTCCCTTTCTGCAAAAAAGGCAGTGCAAAAAGGCAGCGGTCCCGACGACGCTGCCTTTTTTGCTGTCACATCCCGTTAATTTTTATTTCCCTTCAAAGCGCCTGACCTACTCGAAATTGCCACAAAAAAAGCCTAATTTAATTTGTCCGTTAGCATTGCCTGATATATTGTTGTAATTGTTGTGAAATTGACCAGATGGGTCTATACATAGTCAGGCACGCTAACAACGCTGACTAAAATTCGTGCTTTTTTAGGGGGAAACACCATGCGCTCTACTGAAAAGAACGCTATTTCATCGCTTGCCACATCCACCTCATTTCCACTTCTAGTGCAGCAGATCGTTGGGGAGCTTACTCAGGCCACCAGTTACGCCCAGGTGTGCTATCTCATGGGACGGATTCTGGGTGCCCGCCACCAGTTGGGCCAGCAGGGTCTGTCGCAGGAGCAGATCGAAGAGGTGCGTAACAGCCTGCAATCACTGCGCAACGAATCCCACGTCTGGCAGTGGGCTGGTAGCAAACCCTATGGTTATCCCGGCGATTACATGATTCTGGAATATGTCTATGAGCATGTTGCCCGGCCGGAAAGCAGCCCGGTAGGCCGGTTGCTCGACCGCTGGCTGATGGATTCGCAGCTGGCAGGTGGCGTGCGCGAGCGCAAGGATATGCTGGCGGCATTCATCGAGCGCAAGGCCTGTGCGCATCACCAGATTTCCGGGCAACCGCTGAAGGTGCTTTCGCTGGCATCAGGCTCGGCGCGGGAATTGCGCGAACAAACCCCCGCCGTACTGGAAAAGCTGGATGTGCTGCTGGTGGACCAGGACTCACGTTCGCTGGATTATGCGGCACAACACCTGCCGCCCAGTGTGCAGACCTGGAAGACCAACGCGCTGCGCCTTAAGCCGGCCGATATGAAACACCCCTTTGATCTGGTCTATTCGTTCGGATTTTTCGATTACCTGAAGGATGAAGTGATCGTCCATTGCCTCAATCTGTGCCGTGACGTGCTGGCGCCTGGCGGATCGATCATTTTCCCGCTGAAGATGAACAGCAAGTACCGGCATTGGTTTTACGATGTGTTCCTTGACTGGCGCTTTGTGAAACGGGAGCTGGAAGACGGCATGCGTCTGGCATCGCAAGCGGGTCTGGACGTGGTGGAATTGCTGGAAACCGCCAACGAAAGCGTCGTGTTCTACCACTGCGTTCCCCGCCAGATGTAGCCCGCCATGCGCACCTTTTCCATCCTGATACTGGCGGTGTTCATTGCGGCCTTTGCCTGGCTGCAGCAGTACACGGCGCCGCTGTACGATGGAAACGTGTATGTCGTCAAGGATATCTACTCCGATCTCACGCTGGAACGGGCAAAAAAAATTGACTGGAGCAGGGAAGCTCCATCGCCTGTCAACTTTGGATTTACTGATTCCGCTTTCTGGTTTTACATGCCGTTGCCGGACTACATTCTGCAGTCTGCACTGACCCACATGCTGGAAATTGATTTTCCTTCCATCGATGAGCTGGATGTCTACCTGCTCGATTCTGCCGGATTGGTGGTGGAGCAGTTTCACACCGGTACTGATCTTCCATTCGCATCCCGCCCGGTCTGGGATGACGACTGGGTGTTTCCCATTGATCCTGCGCAGCGCCCGGTGGCGGTGCTGATGCGCGCGGCCACCTCCAATTCGCTGCAGATGCCGATCCGTCTGTA
>JBMOPR010000223.1:0-3109 GCA_049323075.1 Pseudomonadota bacterium | reverse complement strand
GCCCACTCCGGAAGATCTGGCCAAGGAAATCCGCCTCTGCCGCGAACTCACCGACAAGCCTTTCGGCGTCAACATCACCCTGCTGCCCACCATCAAGCCGGTTCCCTACGAGGAATATGCGCGCGTCATCATTGAAAACGGCGTGAAGATCGTGGAAACCGCTGGCCGCAGCCCGGAGCAGTTCATGCCCGCGTTCAAGGCCGCCGGCGTGAAAGTCATTCACAAGTGCACCTCGGTGCGCCACGCACTGAAGGCCGAAAAAATTGGCTGTGACATGGTGTCCATCGACGGCTTCGAGTGCGCCGGTCACCCGGGCGAAGACGACATCCCCGGCCTGATCCTGATCCCCGCTGCAGCCAACGTGCTGAAAATTCCGATGCTGGCCTCCGGTGGTTTTGGCGACGGACGCGGTCTGGCGGCAGCGCTGGCACTGGGCGCCGACGGCATCAACATGGGCACCCGTTTCGTGGCCACCCAGGAAGCGCCGGTACACGAAAATCTCAAGAAGCGCATGGTGGAAGCGTCCGAACTCGACACCGCCCTGATCTTCCGCTCCCTGCGCAACACCGCCCGCGTGTTCAAGAACAGCGTGGCCGATAAAGTGGTGGAAATCGAAGCCCAGCCCGGCGCGACCAATTTCGAAGACCTGGCACCGCTGGTAGCCGGCGTCAAAGGTCGCGAAGTGATGGACAAGGGCGACCTGGAATATGGCATCTGGACTGCCGGCATGGTGATGGGACTGATCCGCGACATCCCGGACTGCAAAACCCTGGTCACCCGCATCGTGTCGGAAGCGCAGGAAATCATCACCGCGCGTCTGGGCGGAATGGTGCAATAAGATCTATTCTCCGGCTTTCCGGCAAAAAAAGGGGCCCGCAACCAGGGCCCCTTTTTGATGGTCCGCCGGCGACATTCCCGGCCTCCTCACGCAACCGTCACGCCGCCTTCTGCTGTGCCGGCTGATACAGGATCGACTCGGAAAATTCGAACATCGCCATCATTTCCTTGTCATTCATGGAATGCATCACCTTGCGCACCACCGTATGGGCTGCTGCCTGGATCGTGTCAGCCGCCACCGTGGCAATCTTGTTCATCACCATGCCCATCTTCAGCATCCGGATCGGCTGATGCATATAGGCATCAACGGCAACGTCGATCAGCTCGCACAGCGCTTCAGCATAATCGTCCCTGACACTGGCGGGCGACTGCGCCTTGCCCTGCTTCACAGCGTTCCCCAGTCGCAGCCGCAGCGCATCGCTCACCGGCACGGCAATGAACGTGGGGAAGCGGCGGCTCTGGCGCAGCTGCATCATCATGTCATTGATGTAATCCGCCAGCTGCGCCCGGTCCTGGGCTGACAGCTTTTTGGTCACCTGCCTGAGCGTCAGATGAATGGTCTTCTTGATCGCAGACACACCGCCCAGCACCACTTTCTTGCCCACGCCATTCAACTGCACCGATTCAATCGGCGACAGAAAATACTGGTCCAGGCACTCGTCTGCAAACTGTGCCAGCAGGCCGTACAACTTCTCCGTCTGCTCCTTGTCGCTGGATGAAGACAATGACGCACGATAATCCTTATTGAGCTGATACAAGGATTCGCTTGCACCAAATCCCAAATACCATTGCTGACTCATGTCGCAACTCCATTCCGGTGAAAAAAAGATGCGCAATTTAAGCAGATAGTGACGACTTGCCCAATGACCTCAGCGCCCAGGTAACTGGTTGGCAATATCAATCTCGTGCAAACCAAAACCAGTTCGCCCCATTTTTGACAGTTTCAGGTCAGAACGCCAAAAAACTGCTATACATTTGAAAACAGAATAACAAACAGAAACAGGGAGTGATCATGCTGCAGGGTTACGTGCATCCGGACTTTGGCAAAGTGGCCGACATGCTCTCACATCAGATACCCCGCAATCGCCCTGGAGGCGCGGCGCTAACCGTCTACCACAAGGGCCAGTGCGTAGTGGACATCTGGGGCGGCACCTGCAACCGCGACGGCGATGCCTGGCGTTCCGATACCCTTGCCCTTTCGTTCTCCACCACCAAGGGTGTCGCATCCACCCTGCTGCACATTCTCGTGGATCAGGGCCTGCTCAGCTACGATGATCCGGTCAGCCGACACTGGCCGGAATTCGGCCAGAAATCCAAGCAGCCCATCACCGTACGGCAACTGCTGTGTCACGAAGCCGGCCTCTACCACATCCGTGACATGATCGATGATGCCGAACAGATGCTGGACTGGAATTTCATGGTCGGCGCCATCGAACGTGCCAAACCGGTTCATACGCCCGGCGCCACCAATGGCTACCATGCCCTCACCTTCGGCTGGCTGATCGGCGAACTGGTGCAGCGCGTCACCGGCAAAACCTTCGCCCAGGTGCTGCAGGAAAAACTGGCAGGGCCGCTGGAACTGGACGGCCTTTATGTGGGGCTGCCGGACAGTCAGGTGCGCCGCCGCGCCGAACTGGTGAACAGCATTGGCAACGGCGACACCCGCTTCCAGGCCGAACGCCACCTGCAGAAACTGCTGCTGCGAGCCATTACCCAGGGCCTGAAGGTTGCCCGCATCGATCTCGACAAAACCATTTCCGCACTGGTGCCCAAGGGCGCGCTCTATATGGATTTCAACCATCCGGATTTCGCCGGCGCCTGCATTCCATCCGCCAACGGCGTATTTACTGCCCGTTCCCTGGCCAAACTGTATGCCGTGCTGGCCAATGGCGGCGAACTGAATGGCGTGCGCATCCTGTCGCGGGAAAGCGTCAACCGCATCATGCAGATCCAGAACCGCACACTCGGCGACGTAATTCCAGTCCCCATGCACTGGCGCCTTGGCTTTCACCGCGTGTTGGCGCTGGGCGTCGCCACTGAACACAGCTTTGGTCATTTCGGTTTTGGCGGCTCCGGCGCCTGGGCCGACCCTGTGCGCAACCTGTCGGCCGCCATGACCCTCAACAGCGGCATTGGCACGCCGTTTGGCGATACGCGCATGGTACAGATCACCGGCACCATCGTGCGCTGCGCGGAAAAACGCTACCTCGTTTCCGACGTGGAAGAAGTACGTGGCATCGGCCCCTTCTTCCCGCGCGAACGACGCACCACC
>JBMOPR010000222.1:0-3113 GCA_049323075.1 Pseudomonadota bacterium | reverse complement strand
GACGTCAGCGATATGAAGGAAATGAAATGATTACGCCGCTTGGCGCGGGTGTAACGTAAACCGATAAAAAGGGGGACAGGTCTGTACATGGCGCGCATTAAACCACAGCAATCAAGCGAATACGAATACTATAAGGACAGTCCAGCAACATGGGATTCCCGTTTTCTGACTACAATTGTGGGATGAAACCGGAGGATACAGCCCCCATGTCCGACATCGAACGGCGCGACTATTACCGCATGGAAGATCGGGTTCACCTGATCAGGACACCCCTGGAAAAGCACCTGATTTCAGATGACCCCTACGGCGACCAGTACAACATCCCACGCCAGGCCCTGCTGATCAGCCAGTTGCAGGCCATAGACAACGACAGCCGGGACTTGTTGCGCCAGGTCGGCGATTATAACCGCGCCCTGGGCAGTTACCTGCGGGCAATGGATGAAAAAATCGAGCTGCTGGCCAAATACGTGGTGAGCCACGACAAGGAGCTGGCCCAGAAGGAGCCGGTGAACCTGAGCGAAGGCGGCATTTCCTATTACGACGGCTCGCCGCTGGCGGTGGGGTCGTTCCTGCACCTGATCATTGTCCTCTTCCCGTCCTACTCCAGCATCGCTGCCATCGGCCAGGTGCGCACGTGCGAGAAAATCGAGGAACAGCCTGTCATCTACCGGGTCGGCGTGGAATTCCAGGTATTGCTGGAGGCGGACCGCAAGCTGATCGTGCGCCACATCCGCCGCCGCCAGTCGCAGGCAATTCGTGAACAGGGCCAAAAATCGGACTGAATGAGCTGCGATAACAAGGTTTTGTCTGCCATTTCTGCTATAAATAATCTGCTGCTATATCGAAACGGTTGCAATGAATAGGTTTCTATTACTAATCGAAAAACAAGCTGCGGCTAAAAAGGTCGGACCATGAAAACAATGATGAAATCCCTGATCGTGATGGTATTGGCCGGGTTGTGTGGCAACCTGCTGGCCAGCAGGGCGACAGCAGCGTCGACCGTCCCCGCACCGGCCTCAGCATGGACCAGGTCACCGCCAAATTCGGCGCCCCGGACCAGCAACTGCCCGCCGTAGGCAATCCACCCATTACCCGCTGGGTGTACGCCGGCTACACCGTGTATTTCGAGAATGACCGCGTCATCCACAGCGTCCTGAACGCTGCCCCCTGAATTCACTTTTCCCCGGGGCGGTAATCCGCTATTTTACCGCCTCGTTTCCACTACCTTCCCGCTGCAAACATGACTGATCGTTTTTCCCTGCTGCCTGAATGGGCTGAACAGGAAGCCGTGCTCATGGCATGGCCCCACGAATCCACCGACTGGCAACCCTGGCTGGCGGCGATCCAGCACGATTACGTGGAACTGGCCGTGGCCATTGCGCGGGAAGTGCCACCGGTCATCCTGTGTCAGGACGAGGCGCACCGCGATCTGATCCTGCGTCAGCTGGCAGGTCGCTGCGAACAGGCACCCGTGCTGGTAATCGCTCCCTACAACGATACCTGGTGCCGGGACTATGGCCCTATAACGCTGGGCCCCATTACCCTGGGCCCGGCGGGCAATACCGGCCAGCGCCGCCTGCTGGACTTCTGCTTCAACGGCTGGGGCGACAAATACGACGCGGAACTGGACAACGGCATCAACCGCTCCATCGCCCAGGTGTGGAAGCCGGAACTGCAGACCATCGATTTCGAACTGGAAGGCGGCAGCATTGAAACCGACGGCGCCGGCACCCTGCTCACCACCACCCATTGTCTGCTGGACAGCAACCGCAACAACGATTTTTCCAAGGAACAGATCGAAGCCTTCGTGCTGGAAAAACTGGGCCTGCAACGCTGCCTGTGGCTGAGCCGCGGCGCCCTGTTCGGTGACGACACCGACAGCCATATCGACAACCTGGCCCGCTTCTGCAGCGCCGACACCATCGCCTTCGCTACCTGTTCCGACGTGAATGATCCGCACCACGAACACCTGCAGGCAATGGAAGCAGAACTGCAACAGTTCCGTCAGCCCAACGGCAGACCCTACGTGCTGAAGGCGATCGAAATCCCGCAGCCGCAGTTCGACGAGAACGGCAAGCGCCTGCCCGGCAGCTATATCAATTTTCTGATCGTCAACAACAGTGTCATCGTGCCAGTGTTTGATTGCCCGCAGGACCAGGCCGCGCTGCAGACCCTGCAGCAATGCTTCCCCGGCAAACGGCTGCTGCCGGTTCCGGGCAAAAACCTGATCAAGCAGTATGGCGGCCCGCACTGCGCCACCATGCAGCTGCCCAAAGGCACCACTCTTATCAACCGTTAACCCGTTTCAACCGTTGAAAGGTTCGAGCAAGATGAGCAACAAGACCCTGCGCGTTGGCGTGATCCAGCAACCGGCCTGGCCTGACAAGGCCAAGAGCCTTGCCGAAACCGAACGTCTGCTGAAACAGCTGGTGGACGCGGGCAAACCGGAACTGGTGCTGCTGCAGGAACTGCACTGCACGCATTATTTCTGTCAGGTGGAAGACACCGCGCTGTTCGATCTGGCGGAACCGCTGGACGGCCCGAGTGTGCAGACCCTGTCGCGCTGGGCGAAGCATTACAACACCGTGCTGGTGGGTTCGATTTTTGAAAAACGGGCGCCCGGCGTGTTCCACAACACCGCCGTCGTGTTTGAAAAGGACGGTTCGCTGGCAGGCACCTACCGCAAGATGCACATCCCCGACGATCCGGGTTTCTACGAAAAATTCTATTTCACCCCCGGCGATGCGGTGAAACTGAACGGCGACAGCGGCTTCACCCCGATTCCCACCAGTGTGGGCAACCTGGGCGTGCTGGTGTGCTGGGACCAGTGGTACCCGGAAGGCGCGCGCCTGATGGCCATGGCCGGCGCCGACCTCCTGCTCTACCCCACCGCCATCGGCTGGGACCCGCGCGACACCGACGACGCGCAGGCAAAACAGAAAAATGCCTGGCAACTGATCCAGCGCTCGCACGCCGTGGCCAATCACCTGCCGGTGATCGTGGCGAACCGCGTCGGTCATGAAGACGATCTCTCCGGCCAGAGCGACGGCATCCTGTTCTGGGGCGGCAGTTTCATCAGCGGCCAGCAGGGCGACATCCTCTGCGAAGGCGAC
>JBMOPR010000221.1:0-3121 GCA_049323075.1 Pseudomonadota bacterium | reverse complement strand
ATAATTATAGCAGCTGGATATAAAACGGATTGTCCACAGAACCCGATCAACGATCAGGCAGACCACTCCACTTCGTAGCCGGAATATTTGCGGATATTGATCACGCCGGTGTCGAACATCAGGTACTGGCCCTTGATCCCCAGCAACGTGCCCTGCAACAGCGGCGTCTTGTCCAGATTGATGCTGCTCACTTTCACCGGATACTGCAGAACCGGATACTCGATCTGCACCACCTGCGCATCGGCAATCGGCGTCAGCGCGGTGGCACCCACCTGATCCTTCAGCACATCCAGCTCCAGCGCACACAGTTGCAGCAGGCGATCCCGCTCCGCCAGCAGGTCCACCGGCGTCACCTGGTTTTTCAGCATCGCCTGCCATTGGGTCTTGTCCGCCACATGCTTGCCCAGTGTGATTTCCACCAGGCCGGAATGAAAGCGGCTGTCCACCTTGAACACCGGCAACGCCTGCACTGCACCCTGATCGATCCAGCGCGTCGGCACCTGATTGTCGCGGGTGATGCCCACTTTCAGCCCGGAAGAATTGGCGAGATACACCGTGTGCGAACGGAAGCAGAATTGCTGCGCCCAGTCCGGTTCGCGACAGGTACCCTGCGCGAAATGACACTGCTCAGGCTTGACGATGCAGGTGTCGCACTGCGCCAGGGAACGGAAGCAGGGAAAGCAGTAGCCCTGATCGAAACTCTTGCTGGTCTTGCGGCCGCAGTGCACGCAGAAAATGCGCCCGGTGTAACGCATCTGCACGGGCTGGCCCAGAAACGGATTCAGCGGCACCACCACCTCGCCCAGCGGCAATCCGTACTGCACCGGGGCCTGCAATTCGCTCTTGAGTTTCGACAATGTACCTAACATGACAAGTTATTCACCGGTGCGGGACGTGGGGGCCACACGTTACCAATCCGCCTTGACCGGGTCAAACCGGATTGCCGATACTCAGTCGCACCCTTGCCCGCCATCCGGAGACTTTCATGTCATTCAAAACCCTGACCGTTTCAATTCAGGACAAGATCGCCCACCTGGTGCTGAACCGCCCGGCCGAATTCAACACCATGAACGAGGATTTCTGGCGCGAACTGCCGCAGGCCATCCGTGAGATCGATGAAAAAGCCGCGGCGCGGGTGATCGTGATTTCCTCCACTGGCAAGCATTTCACCGCCGGCATGGCGCTGAGTGTGTTCACCAATCCCAACAACATTTCCATGCAGGGCGATCCGGCCCGCGCCGCCGAACAGCTGCGCCGTCTGGTGCTGCAATTGCAGGATGCGTTCAACGTGCTGGAAACCGTGCGCATGCCGGTGCTGGTGGCGATCCAGGGCGGCTGCATCGGCGGCGGTGTCGACATGGTGAGTGCCGCGGACTGTCGTTACTGCACGGCAGACGCATTTTTCTGCATCAAGGAAACCGATCTGGGCATGACCGCCGATGTGGGCACGCTGCAGCGTCTGCCGCACCTGATTCCGCAGGGCATGATCCGCGAACTGGCATATACCGCCGGTAAATTATCGGCGCAGCGGGCGAAGGAAATCGGTCTGGTGAACGAAGTGTTTGCCGATCAGGATGCGTTGCTGGCGGGTGTGATGGACATTGCAAAGGAAATTGCGAAACGCTCGCCGATGGCGGTGGCCGGCTGCAAGGAAATGATCAACTACAGCCGTGATCACAGCGTGGGCGACAGCCTGAAATACATGGCCACCTGGCAGTCCGGCATGTTCCGCCCCGAGGACATGATGAAGGCGATGATGGCGCAACAGCAGAAAGCAACGCCGGAATTTCCCGAGATATTCCCGATCAAACCGCCCTTTTCAGGCTGACCGTTCCCGCCTTCACGCCCGCTGTCAGCCAATCCAGCAATGCGCCATAACGCAGCCGGTTGTTTGCCTCCAGCTGCTCGCGCATGGGGCCTGCCATCACGGCATGGCGTGCGCGAAACAGAAACCGCGCCAGTTGCGGCTTGCAGTCCAGCATGCCACGTAAAGGGCCAAGTCAGAAGCCTGGCGGAGGAACACCATGAGCCAATCCATGAGCACACTGAATATCCGGCAAAAACTGGCACCCCGGCCGGGTGGCACCATGACTGAGGTCACCGTACCAGCAACGCACCGCTGGATTCCCAAGGGCATGACCGTGGAATACCTGAAGAAGGCCGAAACCGATCTGGTGGCTGCAGCTACGCCGATGTCAAAACCGGACTGGTCCACGCCAGGCGAATACAAGGTAAAAGTAGCGGTGCGTGACGAACAGGGCGAGACTGTGTTCCAGGCGCTGATCACCATGTGGGTGACACCGAAAATGTCGTGAGTCGCAGCATTTCAGATACCCTTGCCCGCCAGCGTCAACTGGGCGGAAGGACAGTCCGGGGCAACGAGCACCCCGGACTCGCGATCAGTCACCGCTGGAACGGTTCCGTTTCAAATTCCAAAGTTAAAGCCGATCCACCAGCCTTTGTTGTTTTCGACCTCATAGTGGGCGGGATCAAGAATCGCAAACCGGCTGTCCAGTTCCGCATCGAGATCGACAATGGTATAACGCGCGCCCACCTCCAGTTCTGCCCGACTGCCGATGGCCAGATTAAGGCCTGCGCGGACGCCATACAGAATGTTGCTGTCATCGCCGCTGTCGTAACCCGGTATTGCGGATACATCAAGCCAGCCGTACCCCAGATCCCCGCCTACAAAGGGTCTGAGTTGTGATTCAGATGACTTGGTCAGGCTGGGAAAGAAATAGCTGTAACTGACATCGAGCAGGTCCAGATCAACCTCGTCACCGATGCTGAAGCTGTGCCACTCGGCAACAATGCGGGTGCCGCCTCCTGGCTGCCCGACGCCCACGATCAATCCCAGCGCAGTGTCGGATTCCGTCGTATCTTCTTCCACGTTGCCAAAACTGTCCGTCAGGCGGATATCCAGCGATTGCTTGCCCAGTTGCGCGCCCAGAATCAAATCGGCATTTGCCGCGCCTGCTGCTGTGAATGCTCCAGTGAACACCAGAATCCGGCTCAACATATTTGCCTCCTGTTGCTGTTGCCAGCGTGAATGTCCAGCTACTGTCTTGTCCTGCAGGATGCGGGTTCGGATCATCGATATTTGAAGGTACCATACCCACCC
>JBMOPR010000220.1:0-3123 GCA_049323075.1 Pseudomonadota bacterium | reverse complement strand
ACCAGTTCCAATATCAAAGTGGAGCTGCTTTCTCCGGCGGGTCCCATTGTGCTGCACTGGCCGTTATCCGAAGCGAGTCAGCTGGCCCTCTGGCTCAGGCAGTTATAGCATGCTGCGTCTTGATGAGATCTGGCTAGCGCGGGAGCCGCTGGATATGCGGGCCGGGCCTGACACTGCCCTGGCGCGTGTCATTCATTCCTTCGGTGTCGCCAAGCATCATACCGCGTATGTGTTTGCCAACAAGCAGGCCAATCGCCTGAAGATTCTGGTGGTCGATCCGTTTGGCGTCTGGCTGGCGGCCCGGCGACTGCATCAGAGTAAATTTGTATGGACGGCCTTGCGTGAAGGCGGTGCGGTCGAATTGGACGCGCAACAGTTACGTGCCCTGGTCGTGGGCCTGCCCTGGCAATATGCTGGCAAAAACCAGGCAATATCGGTGTTGTAGCCGTCATTTTTTCATACACAAAAAACGTCGAACGGCGTGCCGGTTTCTGGCACAGTGCGGACATGAAACCCATGCCCGATCTTCATCATCTGACACCGGAACAGCTGCGTATCTTCGCAGCGGATTTGCTGTTGCAGGTGCAGTCCCGCGATCAGGCAATTGCATTACAGCGCAACGTCATCGCCGAACGTGATGACGCCATCAAGCGGCACAAGATCCGCGAAGAGAAGCTGACACACGAACTGGCATTGCTGCGGCGTTATCGCTACGGCAAAGGCAGCGAGAGTCTGGACAGCCAGCAGCTGAGCATGCTCGAAGATCTGTTCAAGGAAGACATCGCGGCGATTGAAACCGAGCTGGCGCAGATTGCAGTTCCAGCCACATCAGAACCGGTCAAACAGCAGCCCAAACGTCAGACATTACCTCAAGAACTTCCGCGCACCCCGATTCATCATGAGTTTGCAATCACCACCTGTTCCTGCGGCTGCCAGTTGGTTCGCATCGGTGAAGACATCAGCGAGAAGCTGGATTACCAGCCCGGCACCTTTAGTGTCGAGCAGCATATCCGGGGCAAATGGGCCTGTCGTCAATGCGAGACGGTGATGCAAGCGCCGGTGCCTGCCCATGTGATCGACAAAGGCATTCCGACCACGGGATTGCTGGCGCAGGTGCTGGTATCGAAATACGCCGATCACTTGCCGCTGTACCGGCAGGAACAGATCTTTGCCCGTGCCGGTCTGCATCTGCCACGCTCGACCTTGGCGGACTGGGTTGGCCGCTGCGGCGTGGAGCTGCAACCGCTGGTAGACGCCCTTCGCGCCGAACTGCTGACCCACACCGTGTTGCACGCCGATGAAACACCGGTGGCCATGCTGGCACCCGGCAAGAAGCAAACCCACCGTGCTTACGTGTGGGCCTATGCGGCCACCCGCTTCGCACCGGTGCAGGGTGTTGTTTATGACTTCCGCCCGACACGCTCCGGCAAAGAAGTGAGAGACTTCCTGGCGGACTGGAAAGGCAAGCTGGTGTGCGATGACTTCAGCGGCTACAAGGCCAGTTTCACCAAGGGCGTTATCGAAATTGGCTGCATGGCCCACGCCCGGCGCAAATTCCACGAATTGCATGTTGCCAACAAGAGCCAGATTGCCCAGCAGGCGCTGGACTATATTCGCACGCTGTACGAAGTGGAACGCACGACTGCAACACTCACCGCAGAAGAGCGCAGGGAGCAGCGCCAGATCCATGCAAAACCGATTCTGGATCAACTGCATCAGTGGCTGAAAGCACAGCGACAATTGATTACGAACGGTACGGCAACGGCGAAAGCCATCGACTACAGCCTGAAACGCTGGGCCGCGCTGACGCGCTACCTGGAGGATGGCAACGTACCCATTGACAATAATTGGGTGGAAAACCAGATCCGGCCCTGGGCATTGGGGCGGTCTAATTGGTTGTTCGCGGGCTCACTGCGCAGCGGCCAGCGTGCAGCTGCCATCATGAGTTTGATTCAGTCCGCCAAGATCAATGGCCATGATCCCTACGCGTATCTCAAGGATGTATTGGAGCGGCTCCCTACACAGCGGGCTTCCATGATTGGCGAGCTATTGCCGCACAATTGGAAACCGGGCGACAAGGTGTGATCGGCGGACGCTTACAGTAATCCAACGCACGGGTCATCAGCAGATGCGTGTTGGTGTCGAAATTTTTCGAGAACACTTCACCTTGGTAACTCAGATAGGTGATATGCCCCCTGCATCTGCGCCGGAATCAAGGCCGGTTTTGAGGAAGGTGTTTTCAACTGGGTTTTGATGCCAACGTCCGCTTCTCGTCCGTGGACAAAGCAGAGACGATCATCGGTGAAGGACCACTCCTCGCCCAAAGTGGTCATCTATCATCGGTTCTTCATTTGGTTGAAGGTTTTTGAAGTAATCCGTTTTTTAAGGAGTTCTGGGCACGGGTACCAGAAAGTAGAAAGCCAACTGTTGTTCAGTTGGCTTTGTGAGGTCGAAGGTTTGGTCTTACCCGCAGGTCAGCAGGCCAACGGCATTTCCATTACCAGTTTGTCATACAGGACAACAGGTTTTTTTTGGGTGGCACTGGCACCATTTTCAAAGCGAACAATGCCTCGCTCTTCCAGGCGCTTCAGCGCCCTGGATACGTTACCTGCGTCGCGCTGCACGATATCGGCAAGCGCAGCAATGCTCTCAGGTCTGTGCGTGTTGATCGCATCCAGCAGCATCTTGTTTTCCCCATTCAAAGCTTCAGCGAAGGCACGCAGTGTGGGGAAGAAGATTTTGGGTGCATCGGGATCAGGTTTAATTTCGCCCCGAGCTATCTTCATGGTGTATTCGCGCATTTCGGCGGGGCTCATAATGCCTACTTTCACCACACGTGTGTTCATTTGTCATGTCTCCTTTTCTCAAGCACTTCATCTACTTCCTTCCAAAAATCCTGAAGCAGCTGCTCCGGGGTTTGGAACTCATACTCGATAATATCTTCTGTGGAGTGGCGGTGATGATGATCATAGGCGAATCGACGACCCTTGTAGCCGCTGGATACCTTCACTGCGTGAGCATTGTCAAAGCCCATGAGGCGCTGGTTTTGGCCATCGTGTAGTGTCAGGCAGTATCTAATACCGTGAGGACGATCCGGGGTTTCTGCGACTTTCTTTGCCTCGA
>JBMOPR010000219.1:2442-3129 GCA_049323075.1 Pseudomonadota bacterium | reverse complement strand
AAAAACGTGGAGTGTGCCGCTTCCAGCACATAGCGCAGCGGCCGCTCCATTACCTGCCAGGGCGTCGGCGCCCGCCAGCGCGTCCACAGACTGGTGGAGATGGCGTCGCTCGAACCTTCGACGAAGTCGTCGGTGGATTCGTAGGTATCCAGCCGCACGTAGCTGTAGCGCCATTCCACATCGATTTCGCGTTCGGGCAGATAATCTTCGTAATCGAGCATCATCGAACCGCCATAACCAACCGAGTCCAGCTTGCCGCCATCGAGGAAATTCACATCCTCGCCGGTCTGGTAATCCAGAAATCGCCCCGCCAGGGAGAGGTCACTTTCCAGATGGCCATAGGCGAAGTTCGCAATGGGTCGCAGCTTGAGTTTATCGGTGAGCGGAAAATCCCAGCCAATCCCCATGGTCAGCATCATGCTGGTCCATTTCAGCGGCAACTCGCGGGTTTCAGAACCGTTGGTGACAGCAAACACGGGATCGTAACGGCTGTAGGCCGCGCCACCTTCCAGATAAAGCGGCACGTCCCGGCTGATGGTGAACCCACCGGCCAGCTGGCTCATTGTCAACTGCGGATTGCCGGTGTCGGTGTTGGAAATCGACAGGGTGCTGGTGGTGAGATCCGGCACGACCGAATAGCCCATCATGGCGAGTACGGCGTCGGTGCGCTCCTGCAGTTTTTTGTCG
>JBMOPR010000219.1:0-2432 GCA_049323075.1 Pseudomonadota bacterium | reverse complement strand
TACAACCGGATTTTCCTTGGCCATTGATATGATTTGTTATTCGAACAGTATCGCATCTTGCCGGTTCTGCTGGAAAGGGCACTGAACCACCTGTTGCGGAACCGGCGGTTACCGCAGTGGCAGGCGCCAAGCAGGCATAAAAAAAGCCGGGTTTTTTTAGCCCGGCTTTTTTGTTTCTGGCGCCCGTATCAGCGCCGCGCCCAATCCTTGATGCGTGATACCAGATTCTTGCGCGGTGGCGCGTCGGCGGCGCGGGCAGCAGCCTGACCTTCACGGGCCTGGCCCTGACCGCCACTGCGACGATTGCCATGGTTGTCATCCCGGGCGCCTTCCCGCCGCTTGCCTTCGCCCTGCGGACGCGGTGCGCGGTTGCCTTCGGCCTGTGCCCGCCGGTGTTCGGCGGAGGGGTCGACGCGGCGTCCCATCGGACTGGAATCCAGTGCGTTCACCGCGCGGGACTGGTTGCGCTGCTGGCCAGTGCGCTGTTGACTGTTGCGTTGGCCGTTGCCCTGACCGGCACCCTGGGCTTTGCTGCGACCGTCACGTTGACCCTGGCCCTGAGCCTGGCCTTGGCCGTGTCCGCCGGCGGCACGTTCGCCAGTGTTGTTGCTGCGACGCTGACCGCCCTGCTCATTGCGACGTTGCTGGCCACGGCCGCTGTTCTGCCCGGCATCACGGCCTTCGCTGTCACGGCGCGCGCCTTGCTGTTCGCCTTGCGACGCACTGCGTGGGCGCTGTTCCTGATTGCGCGGTTGCTGACGCTGGCCACCGCGATTGCGGTTTTCACCGCCACCGCTCCGGCGTGCGCCTTCCGCGTCCGCTTTTGCTTCCGGCACCGCATGCTTGGCTTCGTAACCGAAAATTTCTTCGCGCGGCAGCTTGCGCTTGATCACGCGCTCGATATCCGCCAGCTGTTTGGCTTCGTCCGCGCTCACCAGCGAAATCGCGTGGCCGGCTTCACCGGCACGACCGGTGCGGCCGATTCGGTGCACATAATCTTCCGGCACGTTGGGCAAATCGAAATTCACCACCTGCGGCATTTGCGGAATGTCGAGACCGCGCGCGGCGATATCGGTGGCCACCAGAATCGACACCTTGCCCTGCTTGAATTCACTCAGTGCCTTGGTGCGGGCACCCTGGCTCTTGTTACTGTGAATCGCGGCGGCGGAAATGCCATCGCCCATCAGGTATTCCACCAGACGGTTGGCGCCATGCTTGGTGCGGCTGAACACAATCGCCTGGGTCCATTCCTGCGACCGGATCAGGTGGCTCAGCAGCGCGGCTTTCTTGGCTTTGTCAACCGGATGCACCAGCTGCTCCACCAGCGAGGCCGTGGTATTGCGCGGTGCCACATCGATTTCCACCGGGCTGTTCAGCAGTCCCTTGGCCAGGGTGCGGATCTCGCCGGAAAAGGTGGCGGAGAACAGCAGGTTCTGGCGATTCTCGGGCAGCAGTTTCAGGATTTTCTTGATGTCGTGGATGAAGCCCATGTCCAGCATGCGGTCGGCTTCGTCCAGCACCAGAATTTCGATCTGGTTGAATTTGACGGCGTTCTGCTGGTACAGGTCCATCAGACGGCCCGGTGTTGCCACCAGTACATCGACGCCACGGCGCAGATTTTTCATCTGCGGATTAATGCTGACACCACCAAATACGACAGTGGAGCGCAGCTTGAGGAATTTGCCATAGGTTTCAACGCTTTCAGCCACCTGGGCGGCCAGTTCGCGGGTCGGTGTCAGCACCAGCGCGCGGACGCCGTTGGGTTTGACAGCGGGGCCGTCCATCAGCCGCTGCAACAGCGGCAGGGTGAAGCCTGCAGTCTTGCCGGTGCCGGTCTGGGCAGCGGCCATGATGTCCTGGCCTTGCAAAATGGCGGGGATCGCCTGGGCCTGGATCGGGGAGGGCGTGACGTAGCCTTTTTCGCGCACGGCACGCAGTAACGGTTCAGCTAAACCGAGGGTATCGAATGACATGTAGTGTTCTCTGGTTCGCAATGAAATTGCTTGATAAGTTAAGGGCTTGCGCTGAAGTGGCAAGCGTTGCGCGGCATGCGGAAAGTGGCGCTCAGAAGGGATATCGAGGCAGGCTGCAATGGGAATGGTGCAACCTTGACAACTAACGATGACGCAGGACAGCCGGGTATTAAACCGCGAGCTGCGAATGCAAGTGTAACACATCGCGGGGGTTTCCAGGCTATTTTTGTTGGTGAGGCAATGTCGGTGCACGTGGTGGTTGCGCTCTGTAACCCAACCTTTATGGTTCTGCCGGCCGGCTTTTGCTATAGTGCGCGGCCTTGAAAAGCCCGTTGTTGCAGGACCTCTTCCGTGATTTCCACCGCCAATATCACCATGCAGTTCGGGGCCAAGCCCCTGTTCGAAAACGTCTCCGTCAAATTCGGCAATGGCAACCGTTACGGTCTGATCGGTGCCAAC
>JBMOPR010000218.1:0-3129 GCA_049323075.1 Pseudomonadota bacterium | reverse complement strand
CACCCCATGGACCCCAGTTGAACGCAGCAGCCGGCAGGCCTTGCGCCAAACGGTAATCCACCAGACCGTCGAGGAAATGGTTCGCCGCTGCGTAATGCGCCATGCCACCGGAACCCCACACGGAGGCGATGGACGAGAACACCACGAAGAAATCCAGCTCCACGTTCAGCGATGCCTGATGCAGGTTCCAGCCACCCTGCACTTTCGACTGGGTTACATTCAGCCACTGCTCCGGCTGCATTTCATGGGCCAGCACCACATCGTTCACGCCGGCGCCGTGCACGATACCTTTCAGCGGGAATTCGCCGTGCGCCAGTTCCTCGATCAGGCCGGCCACCGCATTGCGGTCTGCCACATCGACATTGGCGACGCGGATATCGACGCCTTTCTGTTGCAGTTTTTCGATCTGCTCGCGACGCTCACCCTGCAGCGATGCCAGATCGCCACGACGGCTCATCAGCACCAGATGTTTCGCACCGGACAGCGCCAGTGCTTCCGCGACATACAGGCCCAGACCGCCGAGGCCGCCGGTTACCAGATAGGTGGCCTTGTCGTTCAGATTGGACAGGCTGGTCTGCGCAGGACGATCCGATTGCAGACGCAGCACGGAACGCACGGCACCCACGTACTTCACTGCGTCTTCGGGCGTCTGGCCATTCAGCTCGGCGGTGATCGCTGCGGCCTGTTCGTCGGCACTGCCGCTCACATCCAGAATGCCGCCCCAGAGTTCACCGGCTTCCAGCGCCATGCCTTTGGCAAAGCCCAGTTGCGGATACGCGGCCAGGTTGATGTTGTCAGTTCCGTAGGCGTTCTCACTCACGCACCACAGGCGCACCGGGTTGGTGGAATCGCTGCCTGCAACCAACGCGCGAGCGGTCGCCAGCACCGGTTTGATGGCGGCGTTGACGGTATCGACCAGCGCGTTGCTGTCGGTTGGCATCACCGGCGCACTCAGCAGCACCGGCAGCACTTTGCCAGCAGCCTTGGCTTTTTCCTGCAGCGGCGCCACGGCGCTCTTGATGGTTTCCGCCGTGCTGTTGGCGTCCAGCACCAGCACATTGGCATGCTGCGCCTGCAACGCGGCCAGCCAGGCGGGTTTGTTGCCGATTACCACCAGATCTTCGTAATTCACTTTCGCTTCGCCGGCCAGCGCGGTTTCTTTCCAGTCCGTGCTGTACAGCATGCGGGCGAACGACATGCCCGACTGCTTGCTGTAATTGCCGATGCGGATTTCTTCCACCCAGTAGCTCTGCTTCTGGAACGGATAGGTGGGCAGATCGACGCGGGTGTGCTTGCCACCGATGAACAGGTTTTTCCACTGGATCGCGGCACCCACGTTATGCAGGCCGGCCACCACAGCGGTCAGGTGATCCGCTTCATTGGCTTCGCGATCGACGCTGTACAGGTAGGTAACAGGCTGGGTGGATTCAATGCACTGGGGCGCCAGTTTCACCAGGTTCGCGCCGGGGCCGATTTCCAGGCAGGCGTTGACTTTCTGCGCGCCGACTTCTCTTGCGGCATCCAGGAACAGCACCGCATCGCGCACGTGCTCAACCCAGTATTCAGGACGCTTCACATCCTGGGTGGCAGTCTTGCCGGTCTTGCTGGAAATGAAACGGATGCGCGGGGCTTTCAGTGCCACCGAGCCCACTTCGCGATTGAACGCATCCAGCATGGGCTGCATCATCGGCGAGTGGAACGCGTGGGAAACCTGCAGTGCCTTGGCCTTGATCTTGTGATCGGTCAGCAGGGCAACCGCCTGTTCCACTGCGTGCTTCTCACCGGAGATGACGCAGTTGCGCGGGCCGTTCACCGCAGCGACATCGATCACGCTGTCGATGGTTTCGATCACATTGCGGGTTTCTTCCGCACTGGCGAACACGGCCGCCATGGAACCCTTCTCACACAGGGTCGCCATCAATTTGCCGCGGGCACAGATCAGATGCACCGCATCCTCCAGCGACATCACGCCGGCATAAACCGCAGCAGCATATTCGCCGATACTGTGGCCGGTGACGCAGGACGCCTGCACACCCAGCGAACTCCACAGCTGGGTCAGCGCGTATTGCAGCGCGAAAATCGCCGGCTGGGTGTATTGGGTTTCATCCAGCAGTTTGCTGTTGTCGCCCCACATGATCGACAGCAGCGGCTGATCCAGATACTTGCTCATCAGCTGCGCGACCTGATCCAGTGCATCGCGGAATACCGGGAAGCGCTCGTACAGATCCTTGCCCATGCCGGCGAACTGCGCGCCCTGGCCAGTGAACATGAACGCCAGTTTCGGCGGCGCCGTGCCCACGTCGGTTACGGTCACGCCGTCGGCGGAACCCTGGGTCAGCAGCGCGGCGATTTTTTCTGCCGCTTCCGTTGCGGAGGATGCCAGAATGCTGGCACGGTTGCGGAAGTGGTGACGCCCGGTGGCGGCGGTGTAGCACACGTCGTCCCAACTGAAACCCTGCAGTGCCGGCAGCTTCAGGGCCTGGGCGTAATTGTCCAGGTACGCCTGCAGTGCTTCCTTGGTTTTGGCGGAAATGGTCAGCAGTTTGGGGGCGAATACGGCTTGCGGCTGTTCCTCTGCACCCACGTCCACCACATTGGGCGCCTGCTCCACCAGAATGTGACAGTTGGTGCCACTGAAACCGAACGAACTCAGACCGCCGATGCGGCTGGGCGCAGTCCACTGGCGCTGTTCAGTCGGTACATCGATCGCGATGGTGGTCCAGTCAATATAGGGGTTCGGTTTCTTGAAATGCAGGTGCTTGGGAATGGTCTGGTTCTTGACCGACAGCACCAGCTTGATGAAACCGGCGATACCGGCAGCCGCTTCCAGGTGACCCATGTTGGTCTTGATGGAACCCACCACCAGCTTGCTGTCACGCTGCTTGCCATAAACGGTATTCAGCGCAGCCAGTTCGATCGGGTCGCCCAGGGACGTACCGGTACCGTGGGCTTCAACATAAGTGACGTCCTGCGGCTTCAGGCGCGCATCTTCCAGCGCGGCGCGCAGCACTTTTTCCTGCGCCAGCTCGTTCGGCGCGGTAATACCCTGGCTCTTGCCATCCTGGTTCACGGCGGAACCGCGTACCACGGCCAGCACGTTGTCGCCATCGCGCAACGCATCGCTCAGAC
>JBMOPR010000217.1:0-3136 GCA_049323075.1 Pseudomonadota bacterium | reverse complement strand
CAGCAAGGAACGTATTGTCCCGGTGGGCAGCGCGGCGCAACAGGCCATCGCGCAGTGGCTGCAGATCCGCGACCAGTTTGCGCCGCAAAACGACACCCTGTTTGTCAGCCAGCGCGGCACGGCGCTGCATCCCTCCACCGTGCAGAAACGGTTTCGCGACTGGGGCATCAGGCAGGGCATCGATCGCGGCCTGCATCCGCATTTGCTGCGCCATTCCTTCGCCAGCCACCTGCTGGAATCCAGCGGCGACCTGCGCGGCGTGCAGGAATTGCTGGGCCACGCCGACATTTCCACCACGCAGATTTACACCCACCTGGATTTCCAGCATCTGGCCAACGTGTACGACGCGGCCCATCCGCGGGCGAAGAAACGGGAAGAATGACACAGCACCGACCTGCGTCCGAACGCCAGGCAGCCGTCAAACAAATTGACCTTTTCCAGTCCGCCTTTCGTTGTTATGATCCGGAACCCACGAGTTCTGCGTTGGATGCAGACCGCTTCCTGGAGCATGTTCAATGGACAAGACAATCCTCGTCACCGGTGCCACCGGCGCACAGGGCGGCGCACTGGTGCCCCGGCTGCTGGAGCGCGGCTTCAAGGTGCGGGCCCTCACCCGCAACCCGGCCAAGCCGGCGGGACAGGCCCTGGCCGTACAAGGGGCTGAAGTGGTCGCCGGCGACCTCGAAGACGAAGCTTCGCTGCAGCGCGCCTGCGCCGGCATGTACGGCGTGTTCTCGGTGCAGAATTTCTGGGAAAAGGGCGTCGGTTACCAGCGCGAGATCGCGCAGGGTTGCAATCTGGCCCGCGCTGCCAAGGCCGCCAACGTGCAGCATTTCGTGCAGACTTCCGTCGCCAATTGCGACAACGCGGCTGGCGTTCTGCATTTCCAGAGCAAATACGAAATCGAAAAATTCATCGTCCAGCTGGATCTGCCCTACACCTTTCTGCGTGAAGTATTTTTCATGGAAAACTTCACCCAGCCGGTGACGCTGTCTGGCGCCAAGAAAGCCTCCGACCCGCACTGGATTCTGCCACTGATCACCGGCCTGCTGGACGACAGCACGCGTTTTCACATGATCACGGTGGACGACATCGCCTGGTTTGCTGCGGATGTGTTCGCGCACCCGGACGAATTTATCGGCCGGCATCTGGATGTGGCCAGCGACGTGCTCACAGCTGCTGAAATGAAAGCGGTTTATCGCAAGGTGACCGGCCGGCGCGTACTGCCGTCCAGCAAAATGCTGACGCGTCTGCTGCTGCGGCTGCTGAATCCGGAAAGCGCGCGTCAGTTTGTCTGGAACAATGCCGTGGGCTGGCACTTCGACATTGAACCGCTGCGCCGGCGTCATCCGGGCCTGACCCGCTTTGAAACATTTCTGCGCCAGCATCAGACCGCCTGAGGAATCCCTGCATGACGACACTGCCCACGATCACGCTCGAAGTAAGCCACCGTTTTTCCCACGCCGCCGATAAGGTGTGGCAAATGGCGGGCGATTTTGGCGGCCTGCTGGCCTGGCTGCCCGGTGTCACCGCCTGTCGAGTGGAAGGCAGTGGTGCCGCCGCTGCCGGCGGCAATGCCGAACGGCTGGTGACACTGCTGGACGGCAGCATCACCCGGGAGCGGCTGGAGTCGCTGGATGACGCAAACCGCCGCTACGAATATTCCATCCTGGAAGCGAAAGGCTTTACTGCCGACAACGAATACCGCGCCACATTTCAGGTATTGCCAGTGGACGCCGCCAGCAGCGAAGTACGCTGGGGCGTGCGCCTGCGCCTGCCTGCCGGTGTTTCCGCCGACAAACAGGCCAAGCTGAAAACGCGCATCGAACAGACCTATGTCATGTTCCTGCAAAATCTGCAGAACGTGCTGGCGCAATCCTGAACAGCAACACCGCTGGCCTTCACCCGCAAAACAAACATCAACAAAGTTTTAACCGCGCGCCGGCGCTGTTGGTAGAATGCCGTCATCACTGCCACCATTCGCCGGCCACTATGATCAAACTCATCACCTTCGATCTCGACAACACGCTGTGGGAAATCGATCCCGTCATCGTCAAGGCCGACCATGCCATGCGCGAGTGGATCGAACAGCAGGTACCGGCAGCGGTGGCGCGCCTGGAACGCACGGCCTTCCTGGAACTGCGCAAACAGGTGGTGAGCGAATCGCCCGACATCGCATACAAGCCCACCTACCTGCGCAAGAAAATGCTGCACCGCCTGTTTCTGGATGCGAACCTGTCCCACGACCAGGCCACGCACATGTCCGAGCAGGCGTTCGAGGTATTCTTCCATCACCGCAACCAGGTGCAGCTGTTCCACGACGGCGAGGACATGCTGAAGGAACTCTGCCGCGACTACCGCCTGATCGCCCTCACCAACGGCAACGCCCATCTGGAGCGGATCGGCATCAGCCAGTATTTCGTCGCCCACTTCAATGCCGACACCGTGGCCAAACCCAAGCCCCATGCCGATATGTTCCTGGCGGCACTCGACTTCGCCGGCGTGCAGCCGCAGGAATGCGTGCATATCGGCGATCACCCCCACGAGGATGTGGACGCCGCCGCCGCCCTCGGCTTCCATACCATCTGGTTCAAAAGCGACTACGCCGCCACGCCGCCAGACGATTTCCAGCCGGCCCACACCGTCACCCGGCTGGCCCAGATTCCCGCCACCATCCGCGCCATCAACCAGACTCTGACCGGACCTGTTGCCTAACTGAAACAGGGACAAAAGCGGAACCAGAGCAGTTTTTCCATAACGGAATTGCCCGTACAATGGCGCGCCTTTTCAGGCTCCACCCTTTCCAGCCCCAGAGGACGGGACCGTCATCATGGTCACCTTGCCCCAACTTGCCCGCACCGGCGCCAGCCTGCTGTTTTTGCTGGCAATACTGCTGCACCCGCTGCCGGTGCGGGCCATTGGCGACGTGTCCTATCTGCCCGCGGACGACTACAGTCAGCGCTGGTCCATTGCCGCCACCCTGCGCACCCAGATCTCGCCCTACGAGGACGCGTCCACCCATTCCGACTTCATCCCCCTGCTCACCTACAGTGGCGAAACCCTGTTTCTGGCGGGAACCAAAGGCGGCATTCACCTGTTCCGTAGCGAGGACTGGCGCTCCAACCTGTATGCCGGC
>JBMOPR010000216.1:0-3149 GCA_049323075.1 Pseudomonadota bacterium | reverse complement strand
CTGCTGTTGCTGAGTGGTCTGTTTGCCTGGGGTGTCTCCTCAGCCAGAAGAAAGCGCGCTGTGTGAAGAAATTGTGACGGTTTGTTGTCATACAGATGCAACGCGGGGTGATTAGAGTGGCGACATCATTCAATCACTCTCGCTGTCATAATGAAAAAGACGATTTGTGTCATTGGTTTGGGTTACATCGGTCTGCCCACTGCATCACTGCTGGCCACCAAGGGTTTCAAGGTCACTGGCGTTGATGTCAATCCGAAAGTGGTGGAAAGCATCAACCGCGGACAGGTTCATATTGTCGAGCCGGACCTCGATGTGCTGGTGAAATCAGCGGTGCACTCCGGCAACCTGTCGGCGTCGCTGCAACCGCAGCCGTCCGACATTTTCATCATTGCGGTTCCGACGCCGTTTGGGGAACACAAAAAGCCGGACACCCGTTACGTTGAAGCGGCCACCCGCGCTCTGGTGCCGCATCTGGCGGAGGGCAATCTGGTCATTCTGGAATCCACGGTTCCGGTTGGCACCACACAAAATGTGGTGGCTGATACCATATTTGCGCAACGCCCGGAGCTGAAAGGCCAGATAGCCATTGCCCACTGTCCGGAACGGGTGTTACCCGGCCAGATCCTGCGCGAGCTGATCGAAAATGATCGCGTAGTGGGTGGCATTGACGCGCCGTCTACCGAGGCTGCCTCTGATTTCTATCTGCAGTTTGTCAACGGAGAAGTGCTGGTGACGGATGCCGCGACGGCGGAAATGGCCAAGCTGACCGAAAATTCCTATCGCGACGTGAATATTGCGTTTGCCAACGAGCTTTCGATGATCTGCGACGAACTGCAGATCAATGTGTGGGAACTGATCCGTCTTGCCAATCGTCATCCGCGGGTGAATATTCTCAATCCCGGTCCCGGTGTGGGCGGCCACTGCATTGCGGTCGATCCCTGGTTTATCGTGTCGTCAGCGCCTGAGACCGCCCGTTTGATCAGAACCGCCCGTGAGGTCAATGATTTCAAACCGGAATGGGTCATTGAGAAGGTGCGACAGCGGGCAGGCCGCTTCAAGCATCCCGTTGTCGGTTGCCTGGGTATCAGCTTCAAGGCCGATATTGATGACGTGCGCGAATCGCCGGCGCTGGAAATCGTCAAGACCCTGCTGCGCGAAACCGACATGGAAGTGCTGGTGACCGATCCCTTCGCAGCGCCGCTGCCGGACTTCGATCTGTTGCCGATCACGGAAGTGCTCAAGCGTGCCGATATCGTGCTGGTGCTGGTGGATCACAAGCCTTACCGCAAGTTGAGTGCCGCCGCGCTGAAAGAAAAGATCGTTATCGATACCCGTGGCATGCTGTCATGAAACAGCGCCTGCTGGTGGTATTTGGTACCCGCCCGGAAGCCATCAAAATGGCGCCGGTGGTGCACGAACTCAAACGCAATCCCCGCTTTGAAACACTGGTTTGCGTGACGGCGCAGCACCGGCAGATGCTGGATCAGGTGCTGGATTTTTTTGAAATATGGCCGGATTTCGATCTGGATATCATGAAGCCCGGGCAGGACCTGTTTGATGTCACCAGCAACGTGATGCTGGGCATGCGCGCCGTCATCCGGCAATGCAAGCCGGACTATGTGTTTGTGCATGGCGATACCACAACCTGCTTTGCAGCGAGTCTCGCTGCATTTTACGAACGGGCCAGAGTGGTGCATGTGGAAGCGGGGCTGAGAACGGGCGATTTTGCCGCACCGTTTCCGGAAGAAATGAACCGCTGCCTGGCGGCGCGTATGGCCCATATACATTTCGCACCGACGGAGCGTGCGGCGCAGAATTTGCTGGCAGAAGGCGTTTCGGCTGCAGCCGTGCATGTGACTGGTAATACCGTAATCGATGCGCTGTTGTACGCGCGGGAAAAGGTGCAACGGGAATATGGCGTTGACTACTGGCGCCACCGGTTTGGCGACCGGCTGTTCAGAAATCTGGTCAATGACAAACTGAAGCGCATCCTGATAACCGGGCATCGACGGGAAAATTTCGGCGACGGTCTGAAGCAGATCTGCGAGACGCTGGTCGATCTGGCACGGAAAAACCCGGACTGGTTGCTGGTGTATCCTGTGCACATGAATCCCAATGTGAGTGGTCCGGTCAACGCCATTCTGGGTGCGCAGCACAACATTCATCTAATTGAGCCACTGGAATACGATGCCTTCGTCTGGATGATGGAACGGGCAGATGTGATCGTGACGGATTCCGGCGGTATTCAGGAAGAAGCACCGTCGCTGGGTAAACCGGTTTTGGTTACCCGGGAAATTACGGAGCGGCCGGAAGCGGTGGAGGCGGGTACTGTGAAGCTGGTGGGAACCGATCCGGCCCTGCTGGCGGGGGAGCTGGCCCGTCTGCTGGGTGACCCGGATTATTACCGGTCGATGTCTCGAAATCACAACCCGTATGGGGATGGTGAGGCGGCTCGGCGTATTCAGGCCGTAATGGCGGATGATCTGCCCGTCGCGCAGCTGGCTGTCACGCTGGCCAGTACGGCGGTGGCGTAGCAGGTAAGCCACTGCCTTCTGTTTGTTTTCCCGTCTTCTGACATTTGTTCGTCATATTACATTCATATCCTGTTTTCATCTGACCACTTCAAACAGGCAGTACCGGCCTGCGTTCATTCACGGATAAGCCTTACATGTCGTTATGCACATCCTTGCCGAAGCTGGCTGTTGTTCTGCTGCTGATGTCGACATCAGCGCTGGCAGATGCTTCCCGTAGCGAATCCCGTTACCTGTTACAGCCGGGTGACATGCTGGAAATATCGGTCTGGAAAGAAGACGGTCTGTCGCGTGAAACCATGATTGCGCCAGATGGCTATATTTCATTTCCGCTCGTCGGCCAGATTGCGGCCAAAGGACTCACCGTGGCGGGCCTTGAGGCGGAACTGGCCAAACGCGTTTCCACCTTCATTCCAGACCCCAGCATCGCGGTCATACTCAAGGCCGCATCGGGCAGCAAATTCTACGTCATCGGCAAGGTGAACCGGCCCGGTGAATTTCCATTGCTGGCACCGACCAGCGTATTGCAGGCGTTGAGTGTCGCAGGTGGTACGTCCACTTTCGCCGATTACAATGGCATTCGCATCATTCGTAGCGAGAACGGCATCAATAAGGCGA
>JBMOPR010000215.1:0-3150 GCA_049323075.1 Pseudomonadota bacterium | reverse complement strand
TCAGCGATTTCACACCAGGCAAAACACATTATCCAAAAATATCGAAAATTCAGCCTGAGTTATTGACTCAGGAAGCAGCAGAGAGCTGGGTTCCCGATATTTTCAGCAGCCTGCTGGTCTCCACATCAACGGCGGGAACCCCGTTCAATCGGGCGTTTGCACCGCCACCGGGGTTGAAAAGCACACTTGTACTCGATGAATTGACGGCCAGAATCCTGGACTGCCTGACGGAAGGCTCCCCCACTGCCGGCACCTGGCCGTCCCAAAACGGATGTGGAAAGCAAATATCACGCTATTTGAGCAACGGTGAGCGCAGCGTCTCGCTGTCAGGACCGATCAGCGCTGCCACGGACTGCTTCAGGTCATCCAGTGACACTGTCCGCTTCGCCATCAGGTCGCGGGTCACATCGTCGATTGAGGCGTCGCCCTTGCTACGGCGCCGGATCTCCTTGTCCAGATCGTCCATCAGCACCACCGCCTGCGCGGTGAATGCACCGGTGGACGGCTGACGGCGCAGGTGCTTGACATCCTTGCCCCATTTCGCCAGCTTTTTGATGATATTTTTGCGCCGCTCCTTGCTCATGCCGCCGGCCCGGTAAATCAGTTCAAAGGAATAGAATTCTGCGAGCCCTTCTGCGATCCAGTCATCGTTGGTCTCTGCCGTTTTGGCGCCATAGATCCGCGTCATCATATGAGTCAGTTCATGCAGCAACGGGCTGGTTCCATTTTCGCTGACGATAGGGCGATCCGCGTGCAGAAACAGCGAATTGGACGCAGAAAGTCCGCCACGCCACATGGGATCATCCATGCCAACAATCAGCAACTTCCTGGGCGTATTCTTGAAGGCACGATGCAACTCGGGCCAGACAAACTTGAAAAAGGTCAGCACGTCCATCCGACGCATCTGGCTGCCTTGGGGAGCGCTGACCGAGATGGACGTCCTGCTGACTTTCGCACGTCTCGTTCCCAGCTTGCCGGCAATCATCCACCCGGTTGGCCGATCAAATTTGCGATTGGGGTTGTCGATGCGAAAGGTATTGTCCTTAATTCGGGGCCAGCCTGTTTCGATGCTGCTCCAGCCCGGCGGCAGAACCACTTCCAGGGTCGCCAGGGCATGTGCACCATCCACAAAATCGACTTTCACGGCCGGAAAAATATCGTCACCGCGAAACAGCGCCCAGTCCTTGGTCATCATGGCCTCGAACTCACCCGGTTTGCGCTCGCGCGTTACCTTGACTTTAAGCGACAACGTGGACTTTGCTTTAGGTGGCACCCAGCGCACCTCGGTATCCGTCACCGACAGCGCGCCATTGGCCTGAATGTCTGCATACTGGCCGGGCTGGTTCTGGAAGCGCAGAGACCGAATCAGCTTGCCATTGTCCAGCGTAATGCTGACCAGGGCCTGGTCGCTGCCAGGCAGAAATTCAAGCCGGTATTTGAGCTGATAGGCCAGATCATTGTCGGCCAGTGCAATTGAGGAGACGAACAGATACAGACCCGACAGGGCCAGCACTGCGAAAAGGTGTAATCGGCGTAATGCTGGGAGCATGGTCAACGGCTGCCAATGACAGGCTGGAGGAGTCAACATTCTGTGCGCCGAAGCATATCATCAAATATGGGGAGCGGCGACGAATGAAACGGCGGCCAACCCGTGCAAGGCAGAATATCCGACCAAAACCTGCATGCAAAACAGGCAGTCGTCCTGTTCGTCACATGCCAAGTTCATCACAAAAGGAGCCGTGATATGTCGTTCGACGCTGAAATCTTTGACGCCACCTATACCGCCATTGGTGGCTATGCCGGTCAGAAGGAAGCGGTGAAATCAGCCGTGGTGGAAAACCTGAAAACTGCCCGCACCGAAGCCATCAAAAGTTTCATGAGCAAGCAAGAGGAAATGGCCGCAAGCGATGGCTGGCTCCTCGTCAAGAGCGCCAGCGTGGTCAGCACTGCCAAGACCATGCAAAGCAAAAGTGTCATCAATCCTTCCGTTACCGGTGCGCTCATGGTGGGCTGGCACCTCGACAAAAAGGCCTATGTGAGTTACTACGAGCTCTCCAGCGGCAAATATATCAGTGACGTAAAAGCATTGCGCAAACATCTGGACATCAATGACGACAAGTTTACTTACTGCGCAGAAGAAAACATAATTGCACGCTATCCCCACGTGCGGTTTCTGGCAGCATCGGCGTTTCGCGTCTGCGACAACATTACGTATCCGATTCCGGCCTGCGGCTACAACGGTAAACCCAAGACAAAATGCAAACTGACCCTGCAAACACTGGGCATCAAGGAAATCGAGTGGTCTACAACCGACTGAAGGTCAACAGCACACCATGCCCGACGCAATTGACAAAAAACTGATTCATGAGGCCATCGTCAGCGCCCTGAAAAAGCTTGTTGAGAACGCTCAAAAGGCCATGCTTCTCGCCTATGAAGCGGCAACGCACGAAGAAAACATTGCGGAAAACAAATACGATACGCTGGGCCTTGAGGCAGCCTATCTGACACAGGGTCAGGCCCGCAGGCTGGCAGAATGCGAAGCCGATCTGGCCGCTTTTCAGAACCTTGTACCCAAGACATTTTCAACAGGGGATGCCATTGCGATTGGCGCACTGGTTCACATTGAGGATGAAAGCGGCCATGAACAGTATCTGTTGTTGGGGCCCGCTGCCGGCGGATTGAAAATAGCGGCAGGTGGGCGGGACATTCTGGTCGTGACACCCTCTGCCCCGCTGGGCCAGGCTCTGTTGCATGCAGGTGTTGGCGACACAGTAACAGTTCACCTGGCCAGCACGCAGAAACACTATGAAATCCTGGCTGTCAGCTGAAGGTCTGCCAGCACTCACGCTGGACGTGTCACTGCATGGACGCTTTCCCACTCCAACATGATTATGCAGTAGACTGCACATCACGCTCATTTCGGAATTCCCAAACATGAAAACCATGATGGCTTCCCAGGTTGAGATAAAGCCTTTATCCATTGGCGATCCCTGGCGCTGGCTGCAACAGGGCTGGCAGGACTTCAAACAGGCGCCGCTGATCGGGATGGCACACGGGCTGGGTGTTTCCGCGTTCGGGCTGCTCCTGCTGTTGATCGCCTACAACCAGTTCTGGCTGCTGGCAGGTGCATTTACAGCGTTTCTGGCCGTA
>JBMOPR010000214.1:0-3155 GCA_049323075.1 Pseudomonadota bacterium | reverse complement strand
TTCCGATAACGATTCCATGTACAACACGCCGCCCACCTATGCCTGGTATCTGGCGGGGCTGGTGTTCGAGTGGCTGAAGGATCTGGGCGGGGTCGAGGCCATGGGCAAACTGAATCAGGCCAAAGCTCAGAAACTGTACGGCTATATCGACAGCAGCGGTTTCTACAGGAATCCGGTGGCGGTGCCGAACCGTTCGCGCATGAACGTGCCGTTCACCCTGCCCGATGAAGCGCTGGACAAACCCTTTCTGAAAGAAGCGGAAGAGCGTCGCCTGCTGAACCTGAAGGGCCACCGCTCCGTGGGCGGCATGCGCGCCAGCATTTACAACCCGGTGCCGATGGAAGCCGTCGATGCACTGATCGATTTCATGCAGGATTTTGCCAAGCGGCGGGGATGACAGGGAACGATGTCCGAGCAGAAACCCACACTGGAATCCCTGCGTGACCAGATCGATCAGGTTGATCAGCAGATCCAGCAGCTGATCAACCAGCGTGCCCGCTACGCCCAGCAGGTTGCTGATGTCAAACAGGCGGAAAAGCCCGGCGAGAAGGTGGTGTTCTACCGCCCCGAGCGTGAGGCCCAGGTGCTGCGCCGGGTGATGGACCGCAATGAAGGCCCGCTGCACGACGAGGCCATGGCGCGCCTGTTCCGTGAAATCATGTCCGCCTGTCTGGCGCTGGAAGAGCCCATGCAGATCGCCTACCTGGGCCCTGAAGGCACCTTCACCCAGGCGGCGGCGCAGAAGCATTTCGGCCACGCCGTGCTGACCCGGCCCATGGCCACCATCGACGAGGTGTTCCGCGAAGTGGAATCCGGCAACGCGCACTATGGTGTGGTGCCGGTGGAAAATTCCACCGAGGGCATGGTGAACACCACGCTGGATTCCTTTGTGCACTCGCGCCTCACCATCAGTGGTGAAGTGGAGCTGCGGATTCATCACCACCTGCTGGTGGGCAAAGCCACCAAGCCCGAGGCCATCACCCGCATCTATTCGCACCAGCAGTCTCTGGCGCAGTGCCGCCAGTGGCTGGATGCCCACTATCCGAAAGCCGAGCGCGTCGCCGTCAGCAGCAATGCCGATGCCGCCAAGCGCCTGCAGCATGAATGGCACGCCGCCGCCATCGCAGGCGAAACCGCTGCCGAAATTTACGGCCTGGAAAAACTGGCCACCAATATCGAAGACAATCCCTACAATACCACCCGCTTCCTGATCGTGGGCAATGACACGGTGCCGGCGTCCGGCGAGGACAAAACCTCCATCATCGTGTCCATGCGCAACAAGCCGGGTGCGCTGTATGAGTTGCTGGCGCCGTTCTACCAGTCCGGCATCAGTCTTACCCGCATCGAAACCCGACCCGCGCGGGAAGGCACCTGGGCCTACATGTTCTTCATCGATTTTGAAGGTCATGAATCCGATGCCGCCGTGACGGCGGTCATGCAGCAGGTGGAAGACAAGGCCGTGTATGTGAAGCGGCTGGGCTCCTACCCCAAAGCGGTGCTCTGACATGACATGTGATTACATTGCGCTGGCAGCGCCGGGTGTGCAGGGTCTGACCCCGTACGTGCCCGGCAAACCCGTGGAAGAACTGGAGCGGGAGCTGGGCATCCGCAATATCATCAAGCTGGCCAGTAATGAAAATCCCCTGGGCCCCAGCCCGAAAGTACTGGCGGCGCTGGAGCAGGTAAAGGCCGAGCTCAGCCGCTACCCGGACGGCAACGGTTTCAAGCTGAAGCAGGCGCTGTCGCAACACCTGCAGGTGGCCATGGATACCATCACGCTGGGCAACGGCTCCAACGACGTGCTGGAAATCATCGCCCGCGCCTATCTGGCCCCGGGCGACGAAGCCATTTATTCCCAGTACGCCTTCGCCGTGTACCCGATCTCGATTCAGGCGGTGAATGCCACTGCTGTGGTCACGCCCGCCGTCAATTACGGCCATGATCTGAAGGCGATGGCGGCGGCGATCACTGCCAAAACCAAGCTCATCTTCATCGCCAATCCCAACAATCCCACCGGCACCTGGTTCGGTAAAGCCGAATGGGAAGCCTTTATGGCGCAGGTGCCGGAATCCGTGCTGGTGGTGCTGGACGAAGCCTATATCGAATACGTGGAAGACGCCGGTGGGCTGGACGGTCTGCAGTATGTGAACCGCTACCCGAACCTGATCGTCAGCCGCACCTTTTCCAAGGCGTATGGACTGGCCGGATTGCGCGTGGGTTACTGCATCTCCCATCCCCAGGTGGCCAACGTGCTGAACCGCGTGCGTCAGCCGTTCAACGTGGATTCCTTCGCCCTGGCCGCCGCCACTGCGGTGCTGGACGATGCCGACTATCTGCAACGCAGCCGCCGGGTCAACAGCGATGGCATGCGTCAGCTGGTCGCGGGTTTCAAGAAGCTGGGGCTCGACTACATTCCCTCCGCCGGCAATTTCATCGTCGTGCATGTGGGCCGCGACGCTGGTCCCGTGTACCAGGCGTTGCTGAAGGAAGGCGTCATCGTGCGCCCCGTGGCCAATTACGGCATGCCCCAATCCCTGCGTATCAGTATTGGTTTGCCGCAGGAAAACCAGCGCTTTCTGGATGCGCTTGAGCGGGTTCTCCAGTGAAGAACCTGCCGTTGGGAACCGTGACCATCGTCGGCCTCGGCCTGATCGGCGGATCCTTTGCACTGGGCCTGAAGGCCAACCGTCTGTGCCGGGAAGTGGTGGGCGTGAGCCGCAGCGAAGCCACCCTGGCCAAGGGACTGGAGCTGGGCGTGATCGACCGTGCCGAGCCGGACGTGGAAAAAGCCGTGCGTGGCGCGGATCTGGTGATGCTGGCTGCGCCCATCGGTACCACGGAGGCGTTGTTGCGGAAAATGGCACCGGCACTGGACGGCACTACCATCGTCACCGATGCCGGCAGCGTGAAAGGCAATGTGGCAGCGGCTGCGAAGGCCGTCTTTGGCGGTGTCCCATCCTGGTTCGTGCCGGGGCATCCGATCGCCGGTTCTGAACGCAGCGGGGTGGAGGCGGCCAAGGTCGATCTTTACCGCAATCATAAAGTCATCCTCACCCCGGACAATGCCACCGACCCGGCCGCCCTGCGGGTGGTGCAACGCCTGTGGCAGGCCATGGGCGCCGATGTGCTGCTGATGGATGTTCCCCAGCACGACG
>JBMOPR010000213.1:0-3156 GCA_049323075.1 Pseudomonadota bacterium | reverse complement strand
GGTGCTGGTGGTGTTCGATCCGGCGGTGATCGAACTGCGCGATCTGCTGCGGGTATTCTGGGAATCCCACGATCCCACCCAAGGCATGCGCCAGGGCAACGACGTGGGCACCCAGTATCGCTCTGGCGTCTATTACCATTCGGATGAACAGAAAGCCGCGGTGGAAGAAACCCTGCAACAGTTCCAGGACAAACTGCGCGCCGCCGGATTCGACAACATCACTACCGAGGTCAAGCCCGCCGGTCCTTTCTATTATGCCGAGGATTATCACCAGCAGTATCTGGCGAAAAATCCTGGCGGTTATTGTGGATTGGGTGGAACAGGGGTCTGCCTCTAGCCGGTCATTCCGGCTAATCGAAGCCTGTCATCCCGCTGTCATCGAACTGCTATAAAAACGTTGCTTTCTCATCACCGGGAGCACGGCTGTTGGCAATGATCCGTTCTGATCGTGTATTGAAAGGGCTGCCTGAACTGTATCAGATGGATCGCTGGCTGGAGCAGGACGAATTGCCCTGCCGCGTGCACACACTCACTGCCATTGAAATGGGTAACGACTGTCTGCCGGTCTACTGTTTTGAAATGGGCAGCACGCAACCCTCGGCACCGGTCATCATATTTTCCGGCGGTGTGCACGGTGTGGAACGCATTGGCACCCAGGTGCTGTTGTCGTTCATGCACACGTTGTTTGCGCGGCTGGAGTGGGACGATAGCCTCGACGACCTGCTGCAGCATGTAAGGCTGGTATTCGTGCCCCTGGTCAATCCCGGTGGCATGCTGATCCGGCGCCGCAGCAATCCCAACGGCGTCGACCTCATGCGCAACGCCCCTATCGATGCCCAGGGCAACGTACCTTTCATGCTGGGCGGTCATCGCGTCAGCCGCTATCTGCCCTGGTACCGGGGCCGCCGCAATGCCGGCATGGAGCCGGAAGCACAGGCCCTGCTGAGTCTGGTGGAAAGCTGCGTGCTGGAATCGGATTTCGTTATTTCACTGGACTGCCATTCCGGCTTCGGCCATCAGGACCAGGTCTGGTTTCCGTACGCCTTCACACCTGATCCCTTCGACGACATCGGTGAAATGTTCGCGCTGCGGCTGCTGTTCCGCCGCACCCATCCCAACTTCAGCTTCTACAAAATCGAACCGCAATCCCGCAATTACACCACCCACGGCGATCTGTGGGATCACGTTTACCGCAAGACGCTGCATCGGCGCAAAGGCGTCTACCTGCCGCTGACGCTGGAGATGGGAAGCTGGCTGTGGGTAAAGAAGAATCCGCTGCAGATTTTCAATTCGATGGGGATTTTCAATCCGGTGCTGCCGCATCGTCATGAGCGTGTGTTACGGCGGCATCAGTGTCTGATGGAATTTCTGATCCGGGCGGCACGCAGTTTTAGAAACTGGCTGCCTCATCCGGCTGACCGACGCGACTGGATGCATCAGGCAATCGAGCACTGGTACTGAATGCGGCGGCGGGTTGCAGGGCGTTGAAATTGTGCACCTGTGCCAGAATGTCCTGCCGGATCGCCGTCACGTCCTGCTCCAGCGTTGCTGGATTGAGCATGCGGGGCGGTAATACGGCCACTTTCACCTTCACCCGTGAAAACGCCAGCAGCTGCCAGATGTGTTGCGTGAATTCATCGTCGCCGATAAAGGCCACCGGATTGCGCGCAACGGCAGTGTGATCCAGCCCTTCCACTTCATAGTGGATTGCCAGCGGCAATACCTGCGTCGGCACGTGCTCGCAGGTGCGAAACAGTTTGCGGTGAAAACGATTCACGCTGCGGCCATCGCTGGTGGTGCCTTCAGGAAAAAACAGCACGGAGCGGCCCTGTGCCAGATAGTCGGCCATCTGCCGGGCGACGGAATCCGTATCGCCCTTGCCGCGCTGGATAAACAGGGTGCCGGTGGTCTGGGCCAGCCGCCCCACCAACGGCCACTTTCTTACTTCGGCCTTCGACAGAAAGTTGATCTGCCGCAGGCTGCCGATGACGGGAATATCGGTCCAGGACACATGGTTGCTCACCAGCAGCAGTCCGGCGTCACCTGTGCCTTGCGGAAATTCACCGATGACTTCGATTTCCATCCCCAGCAGCCGCGTGATGCGGCCCAGCCACCACTGCTTGGTGCTCTTGAGCAGGCGTGTGCCATTGTTCAGGAACGCGCCTGTCAGTACCAGCAATGCCAGCCCCAGCAGGATGTGATTGAACAGCCGGACCGCCTTGATCGAGCGTAGGATCATGCCGCTTCCTGAGTTTTCAGAAAGTGTTTGGCATAACGCGCGGCCACATTATTGACATCCAGCAGCACAAACACGTCCGCCACATTGAAGTCCGGGTCCCAGCAGGCTTCGCCGCAGATGCGCGCACCCATGCGGGTATAGGCTTTCAGCAGCGGCGGAAAGCTGGCCTTGCCTTCCACGCTCACGTCTTTCAGTTGCAGCGGCAGCAGCGGTTCCACGCGGAATTCCTCGGCCGCCATGAACTGGTCGCGCACCACCTGCATGATGTTGGCGTATGCGGTGCCGCCGTCGTTCAGCGAAATGCTGGCGCAGCCGAACAGGTACTGGTAATCGTGCTCCTGCATGTACTTCGCCAGAAACGCCCACAGCACGGCGATGGTGCCGCCATTGCGGTAATCCGGATGAATGCAGGTGCGACCGATTTCCAGAAAACGCCCGGGGCGGTTCACGATGCGATCGATATGGAATTCATGGCTGGAATAGAAGTGGCCCAGCACTGCGGCCTGAGCGCTGGTCAGCACACGGGTGTAGCCGACGGGCTCGCCGGTATTGGTATCGCGCACCACCAGATGCAGGCAGTGATCGTCCAGTTCATCGGCGTCGATGGGCAAACCGTTCCACGTCCGGTTTACCGGCAGGGTGACATTGTACTCTTCACAAAACAGCTCGTAGCGCAGGCGCTGAATCCTGCGGATCTCGTCTTCAGTGGTAATGAAGTCCGCGGCGATGCGGGGACGGCTGGCGGGAAGAGTGTGTGTGTTGCCGGAACAAGCCTGGTCGTTCTGAAGCATCGTTGCCTCCGCGAGATTGTGAAAGCTCGATGCTGACTTTATGGAAATGCTGTTGCGGCGAAGTTAAAGAACGATGAAACCTTTATGACACTGTCACAAAAGTGTTGTCGTCATGGTTGGGCTGAA
>JBMOPR010000212.1:0-3160 GCA_049323075.1 Pseudomonadota bacterium | reverse complement strand
GATGGGCTCGCCGGTCTCGTCGTCGAGGTTGGTGTTCAGGCGATGGTAACCGGTGGTGGCCACACCCAGGCTGTTGAAGGAGTAAACCAGTTTGGCTTTCGCGTCACCGGCGCAGGCAGTGGATGTGATCTCTGCGTCCCAGGTGGTGCCGAGCAGGTTCAGCAGCACGGTTTCATCGGTGTTGCGGCGCGACAGCAGCAGGGTTTCGCGGAAGTGGATGAAGGAATCGATGGCATCCTTCAGTCCGGTGCCGTTGGTAACGGCGGCGATCATGTCCTGAATCACTTCACTGGCCTCGAACAGCACAGCCGGCTGGTTGATCGGCAGGACGTACGCGTCCAGATAATTCTGGGCAATGTTGTTGATCTGGATGCCGTTGCTGGGGTCCGAATCCTCGTCGATCGTCTGCAGGGTGCGCAGGATGTTCTGCAGCTTGTCCGGGTCGTCGGTACCGGTGACCAGGTCGAGCGGTGTCACCTCGTCCTGGGCGGTGGTTTCGCCCAGCAGTGTGCTGCCCAGGTAGAAGCGCACGGTTTCACCCGGCACGTAGCTGAATTCACCATTCAGGCCGGTGTAGCCGAACAGGGAATCGGTTTCGTAGTACAGGCCCGACACTGCGCTGTCGAGGAACTGGCCCTGCATGACGGCGGCCGGCGCGGGTGCCTGGGTGTCGGCGGATGCGCTGGATGCAGTGCTGCCACCGCCACCACAGGCGGCAAGCGTGGCAATAGCCATGGAAAGTACAAGGGGTTTTGCGGCTGGGAAATAACGGAGCATTAAAGCTTCTCCTGCTGAACGGGACTTCAAGTACACACATTGACAGTCGCCTTCCGGTCCGGAGAGTCAGGCTGTCAAAACCTGAATTGAATCTAGACGACGATTTTTCGGCATGCCTGTCAGCAAAGTTGACCGGTATCGCATTTTTGGCGCGGACAGATCCGGCTGCGTCGATTTTGTGACGCGGCTAGCGGTATTGATGAAGCGGGGTTGTGAAGGGGGATTGAGGTGCTAGCGGACGCGTGGCACGGGGCTGGCGCGAGCCCCTCAGCGGGAAAAATCCAGCCGGGTGCTGCTGGGAGCGGGCATGGCGATGATCAAGCGCATCAGATCCTGCCAGCGGCCCGGCGGGTCGAGGGCGCGGCCGTACTGGTGGGCCAGGTGTGACACGGGCACCAGCTCGATGCCCTCTGCCGCCAGCCTTGGCAGTGCCTGTTCCAGGTAACGCAGGGTGGCGGCGTGGGGGTGGCCGATGGCAACGGCGTAGCCGTCCTGGCGGGCCTTCTGCAGCAGCAACCGGAATGCGGTGTCGATGGCACTGGCGTCCGGCTGGTTGTCCAGAAACACGTCGCGGCGGATGGATGGAATCTGCAACCGGCGCGCCGTGCTGCCGGCCACGGATTCGGCGCTGGTCATGCTGTCGATGAAAAACAGGGGTGTGCGGCGGACTTCCTCCATCACCCAGCCCATGCGCTGGGGATCGGTAGTCAGCCCGCTGCCCATGTGATTGTTGAGGCCGACGGCATGGGGCACGGCCGCAATGGCGGCGTTTACCCGGGACCGTATTTCCGCTTCCGGTTGTTGCTGGGTGAGGCCGCCTTCGTCCAGCCGGCGGTCGCTGTCGGCACTTTCCATCGGCAGGTGCAGCAGCACTTCCCGCTGCTGGGCATGGGCTTTTTGCGCCAGCGTTTTGCTGTGGGGTGTGAAAGGAATGACGGAGAAAGTGACTGCCGGCGGCAGCTGCAGCGCCTGTTCACCGCGACTGCGGTTGTAGCCGATGTCGTCGAGGATGATGGCGATGCGGGCCGGTGCGGCGCTGCTGCCCTGGCTCGACAGGGGCAGCAGCAACAGCAACGGCAGCAGGGTGCCGGCGAAAATGCGCAATGGCCGTGTCCGTCAGCGGTTGGCAGCCTGCACTGTCTTGCCCAGCACATTCAGTGCTTTCAGCAGGTTCAGTGCTTCGTACAGCTGGTAATCGGATTCCGACAGTTTGGCGGGTGGCTCGGTTGCACCCTTGCTGGCTTCCGGCTTGGCGGGTTTGTCGTCCTTTTTCTTGCTGTCGTCGGTTTTTTCCTTGGCGTCCTTGCTGTCACCATTTGCCGGATTGATCAGGTGGCGGGTGAGATCCTTTTCCTTGATGCGATCGTTTTCTTCCACCGTGGTCAGGCGGGCGTTGTCCACCTGGATGTCGGGCACGATGCCTTCCGCCTGGATCGAGCGGCCGCCCGGGGTGTAGTAGCGCGCGGTGGTGAGTTTCAGGGCGCGGTTATTGTGCAGCGGCAGTACGGTCTGAACCGAGCCTTTGCCGAAAGAGGTGGTGCCCATGATCACGGCACGATGGTGATCCTGCAGTGCGCCGGCCACGATTTCGGATGCGGACGCGGAACCGCCATTGATCAGTACCACGATCGGGATGCCCTTGAGGTGGTCGCCAGGGGTGGCGCTGAACTGCATGTCGGAATCCGGCAGACGGCCCTTGGTGTACACCACCAGGCCGTCGTTGATGAAGGCGTCGGCCACGTCCACCGCGGCCTGCAGCACGCCGCCGGGGTTGTTGCGCATGTCCAGCACCAGCCCTTTCAGCTCGCCGTTGTTTTCCTTCTTCAGTTTTTCCAGCGATTTCAGCAAATCGGAGCCTGTGTGCACCTGGAACTGGGACAGCCGCACGTAGCCATAATTTTTCTCCAGCATGCGTTCCTTCACGCTCTGCACCTGGATCACGGCGCGGACGACGTCGATCTCCAGCGGCTTGTCGACGCCCTGGCGGATGATGGTGAGCTTGATGACGGAACCGGGTTTACCCCGCATGAGCTTGACCGCGTCGTTCAGGCTGAGGCCTTTGACCGGGGTGTCGTCCAGCTTGATGATCAGATCGCCGGTGAGTACGCCGGCTTTTTGCGCGGGGGTGTCGTCGATCGGGGTGATGACCTTGACGAACCCGTCTTCCATGCCCACTTCAATGCCCAGGCCGCCGAATTCGCCGGTGGTGCTGATCTGTAGGTCCTGGTACGCCTCGGGTTCCAGATACGCCGAATGCGGATCGAGTTCGGTGAGCATGCCCTTGATGGCGTTTTCCAGCAGGGTCTTGTCGTCCACTTCTTCTACATAGGCCTGCTTGATGCGGTCGAACACGTCGGCGAAGGTGCGCAGTTCGTTCAGCGGT
>JBMOPR010000211.1:0-3160 GCA_049323075.1 Pseudomonadota bacterium | reverse complement strand
GTACATCCCTGTAAGCTCGGCTGCGGCCATCCATGGCCGCAGACGGTCTCGACAAGCCGCCCACCTTCTTCTGCGTCAAGCACTGTGCAAATTTTTCTGGTTCAATGAAATCCCAGAATCAACTGAATAGATCCGGCAAGCAGCCCCGTCACCGCGCCCAGCACCACGAAAATCCATTCATCCTCCTGAAATGCCGGTCGCAGCAGATCCTGGAATTCGCCAGACGTCAGCGCGCGCATGCGTTCCGAGAAAATCCGCTCGATGATCTTGGCGCGATCACGATTGAAGGCCGGCTCCGAAATGGGCCCCATGGTCATTTGCACTGCCTTGTCGGCGATGGTGTCCTTCAATTCCATATAGCCCTGCACGCCCAGCGCCATTTGAGTGGCCGTGCGCACCACGCTGGAATCCAGCAGCGGCCGCATGTGCTTTTTGATCAGCTGACGGGTGCGGTCCGAGCGCGGGCCGGTGAGGATTTCCACCATGATGTGGCGGATGGACAGCATTTCCATGGTGGTGAGGCGGGCAAAATGATCTGCCACTTCGTCCTGGCGTTTCAGGAACACCCCCTGGAGCGACCAGGGACCGATCTTGATGGGGTGCAGCGGCCGGAACACCATAGTCAGCGCCAGCCAGTTGGTCAGCGCGCCGAGAACGGCGGCGTAGAGGGGCAGGCCCATGTGCCAGGGCACAAAATACCAGAGCACCATCTGGACAAACCCGAAGCCCAGGCCAATCCAGAACGATGAATTGACGACGAAGCGGATTTCCTTGCCACCCACTTCCCGGAATACCCGCACCATCATGCCCTTGTCGGATTCCAGCTGCCGGATGACCATGTCCTTGATGTCGACCAGATCATTGATGTTGGCGCTCATGGCCTGCACCAGGTTGTCCATGATGCCGGGAATCTGACGGCGCATGCGGGAGTAAACCTGGTTCTTCACCACGTTGGGCAGGTTCTCCCAGAGCACGGCATTTTTTTCCGACATGATCTCGTCGGTCAGATCTTCGATGCGCGACAGCACCGCTCGCGACACATGCTCGGCGATGCGCTCCGGTTCCATCTCGCGAAACACTTCATCCAGGGAACCCAGTTTGGTCAGGGTTTTGTCTACCACGATGCCGGCCATCTTGCGGGTCTTGCGCGGGATGATGCCTTGCCAGCCCAGGTACAGTGGTTTGTAACCAACGAATTCCAGCGGCAGGAAAACCATCTGCATGGCCATCCACACGTGGACCCAGGTGACAACGGCGGCGGTGACGGGAATCAGCATGAAACCCCAAAAGTCAGGCCGGGCGACAAGACTGTGCCAAAACTCCATTATGTCCATGTCGTTTCTGTATTTTTTTGGGTTTGTGAGTCGGTTTGTGAGAGCCGGACGGCCGGGCTGCTGCTCCGTGTGCAGCGGCACGCGCAACCACCGTTCGGAAGTGCGCTAGCATGATTTACGCGCATTATAAGTGCAATGGCTGCGCCCCCGTTCCTGCAATTTTTTTCGAGCCAATGGCACGGGCGTGGCAGGAAAGGTCAGCCCCGTTCCAGCCGGCGGTACTGCTGAGGTGAAACGCCGGTGACCTTGCGGAACAAACGCGAAAAATAATGGGCGTCGTCGTAGCCCAGTGAACTGGCCACGGCGCTGACCGGTTCCGGCGACAGGTCCAGCAGGTAGCAGGCGCGCTCGATTTTCAGGTGGATGAAATGCTGGATGGGCGAGTAGCCGGTGAGGGCCTTATAGCGTTTGCAGAAATGGTATTTCGACAGGTGGGCAATGGCGGCCAGGGTGTCCAGGTCCAGTTCGCCGTGCAGGTTTTCCTCCATTACCGCCTGGATCGCGTCCAGATCGAGAAAGTGTCCGGTCTGGCGTACGCGGCTGGTGCTGAGCATGGCCAGATAGGTGAGGCTCTGTTTCAGTACCTGGCTGGCATGGATGAAGGCGTTCAGGCGGTAGCCGGTTTTGCGTACGCTGAGCAGGGCGTCGAAATCGGCGATCAGTTTCGGGTGCGGCCCCACCGGGACCACGCAGGTGCCCACTGGAAACGCAAGATGATCCACAAAGGCGGCCACCTGGCTGCCAGCGAAGTGCACCCAGTGAATGCTCCAGGGGTCCTGATCATTGGCAGCGTACTGGTGCAGCAGACCTTGGGGCAGCAGGACCAGATCGCCCTTCGTGACGGCGAAGCGCTGGCCGTGGGCCTGTACCTCGCCGTGACCGCCGCTGCAATACAGCAGCAGGTTATCCTCGTGTTCCGTGCGGGTCATGCTGTGGTGCCTGGCCTGGGGGTAAAAGCCCACGCCATTGATGTACAGCTCCCGCGACAGCGGATGTTGCGCCAGGTGATGGGCCACGAAGTGCGGCACGAAAAATCGGATGGCGCCTTTCTGCAGCGGCCAGCCGGAGGAGATGGGCATGGGGCATCCAGTTGAGGTAGCTGTTCGCAATATAGTCCACCTCTGGCGCAACTTCGTCAATGTCAGCCGGTTCTGGACTATGATACAAATGCTTATCCAACCGGATTCCGCACCTGCAGCAAGAGATATCGCCATGACCGCCAAGCCCGCCACACCCGTCCAGGTTCCCCAATTGATCGACGGCGAATTCCGCCAGAGCCAGTCCCGCGACTGGATCGATGTGACCGATCCTGCAACCCAGGCCGTGATTGCCCGCGTGCCCTGCGCCACCGACGCCGAAATGGCGTTGGCCATCGAGTCGGCGAAAGAAGCCTTCAAGACCTGGCGCAACACGCCGGTGCCCACCCGGGCGCGGCTGATGCTGAAGTACCAGGAATTGCTGAAGGCGCATCACGACGAACTGGCCACGATTCTGGCCAAGGAAACCGGCAAGACCTTTGAAGATGCGAAGGGCGATGTCTGGCGCGGCATCGAGGTGGTGGAGCACGCCGCCAATATTCCCAGCCTGCTGATGGGCGAGACGGTGGAGAACGTGGCCACCAATATCGACTCCTATTCCATCACCCAGCCGCTGGGTGTGTGCGCGGGCATCACGCCATTCAACTTCCCCGCAATGATTCCGCTGTGGATGTTTCCGCTGGCGATTGCCTGTGGCAACACCTTCATCCTGAAACCGTCGGAGCAGGACCCGCTGACGCCGACCCGTCTGGCGGAGCTGTTCCTGGAAGCTGGTGCACCGAAAAACGT
>JBMOPR010000210.1:0-3163 GCA_049323075.1 Pseudomonadota bacterium | reverse complement strand
TTGCTGGAACAGGACGACGAAATTCCCCATTCCCGCCGCGAGGCCATTTCCACCATCCGCCGCAGCAGTGAACATCTGGCGGATCTGATTGAAGGTTTGCTCGATATTTCCAAGATAGAAGCGGGCCGGCTCGATCTGCACCGCGATCAGGTGCGCATTCGTCCGCTGCTGGATCAGATCGTGCAAATGTTCCGGCTGCAGGCGGAAGCCAAGGGCATCCTGTTCGAATACCGCAATGAAGGCTTTCTGCCGGAATACGTGGCCACCGATGAAAAACGTCTGCGCCAGATACTGATCAACCTGCTGTCGAACGCCATCAAGTTCACCGAATGGGGTGGCGTGTCGTTCAGCGTGCGTTATCGCAGCCAGGTAGCCGAGTTCACCATTCGCGACAGCGGCGTTGGCATTCACAAGGAGGATATCGAACGCATCTTCCGTCCCTTCGAACGGGTGCGTAAATCTGGCGCCAATCCCGTGCCCGGTACCGGGCTGGGACTCACCATCACGCGTCTGCTCACTGACATCATGGGTGGCGACATTGCCGTGCAGAGCGAGCCCGGCGTTGGCAGTACCTTTACCGTCAGCCTGATGCTGTCGCGCATCGACACGCCCTGCGAAGCGCCGGTGGTGGAAAAACAGATTCGCGGCTACCTCGGTGCGCGCAGATTACTGATGGTGGTGGATGATGATCCGTCCCACCGTGGCCTGATCAGCGATCTGCTCACGCCGCTGGGGTTTGGTGTGGTGGAAGCGGCGTGCGGGGCCGACTGCCTGGCGCTGGCGCGGCAGTGTCACGCCGATGCATTTCTGCTGGATGTGTCCATGCCCGGCATGACCGGCTGGCAACTGGCCGAGTCCCTGCGCGGCAATGGCGTGATTGCGCCCATAATCATGATTTCCGCCGACGCCCGCGAAGGCCAGCGTGACCAGCACGATGCCGACACTCCGCCGCGCTGGCATGATGACTATGTAGTGAAACCGGTGCGCCTGCAGATGCTGCTGGAAAAGCTCGGCGCGCTGCTGCGGCTGACGTGGTTTTACGAGCGTGAGCGTGCGGAATCCGAGCCGGTACCACAGCCCTTTTTGCCGGAACAGTTGCCGTCTGCGGAGGTGCTGCAGGAACTGCGCACGCTGGCGGAAATCGGCTACATCAATGGGCTCAAGCAGAAAATCCAGCAGCTGCGCCAGGAGGGCAGCGCCACACCGGAATTCATCGCCATGCTGCAGAATCTCACCAGCCAGTTCCGGTTCGATCGCATCATTGAAATTGCACAAACGGTGAAACCATGAATGAGCTGCGGCAGGAACGGGATCTGGTGTTGGTGGTGGATGACTCGCCCGATACCCTTGGCATGCTCAATCACGCGCTGGACCAGGCCGGCTTCACCGTGCTGGTGGCGCTGGAAGGATTGCAGGCAGTCAGCATTGCCCGCAAAATGCTGCCGGATATCATTCTGCTGGACGCAGTGATGCCGAACCTGGATGGCTTCGCCACCTGCCGCATTTTGAAACGCGAACCGGATCTGGCGGACGTGCCGGTGATTTTCATGACCGGCCTCACCGACACCGACGACATTGTGAAAGGTCTGGAAGCCGGCGGTGTGGACTATGTCACCAAGCCAGTGAAACCGCAGGAGCTGATCGCCCGCATCCGGGTGCACCTGAACAACGCGCGCCTGACGCAAAGCGCGCGCACGGCACTGGACACCGCCGGCCAGTTCCTGTTTGCCACCACCCGCGACGGCCAGTTCCTGTGGGCTACGCCGCAGGTGCATCACCTGTTCGAAAAATCCGGTGCCGACCGCTTCTGGCTCGACCAGCAACTCACACCGCAATTGCGGGCGGGTTTTCCGGCGCAGGCACTGCCCGGCAGCAATCTGCAATTGCAGGGGCTTTCACTGCCGCTCAAAGTCAGTTATCTGGGGGAGCCGGCGCCGGGGGAACGTCTGCTGCGTCTGACCGATCCGGAGCGGCCGTCGGAAACCGAAGCACTGCGCAAACATCTGGCGGTCACCGAGCGGGAAGCGGAAGTGCTGGTGTGGATCGCCCATGGCAAAACCAATCGCGAAATCGGCCAGATCCTCAGCATGAGCCCGCGCACGGTGAACAAACATCTGGAGCAGATCTTCCGCAAGCTGGGCGTGGAAAACCGCACCACGGCGGCGGCCATGGCGTTACGGCACCTGGGTACGGATTGAAACGGAATTGTGGGGCGATCAGGCCGGCGCGACGCGGGAATCGTTGCCCGTATTGAACTGCTTGTATTTTTGCTTCTGCATCTGCATCGCCCGTTCGGCGCTGGTGATGAACGTCGACGGATCACGATGCACTTCGGCCTGGTACAGGGTAGTGCCGACGCTGGCGCTCACCTTGATCATGCCGTCCTCCAGCGTGAACGGATTGTGCAGCAGCATTCCAATCTTGTCGGCCAGGTGCAGCGCTTTCGCTGACTGCTCCACTTCCGCCAACACAAAAAATTCATCGCTGCCGACGCGTGCAATGAAATCGCAGGCCCGCAACAGGGTGCGCAGACGTACCGCCATGTGCCGGATCAGGTCATCGCCCACGTCGTGTCCGTGGCGTTCATTCACCTGCCGGAAATCATCCAGATCGATGAAGTAGCCCGCCAGTACCTGTTGCCCGCGGCCCGCGCGTGACATGGCGCGCTTCAATTCCTCCTCCAGATAGCTGCGGTTGGGCAGTCCTGACAGGAAATCGAATTTCGCCATGCGCAGCAGATGATCCTCATGCTCCTTGCGCTCGGTGATGTCCTTGGCCACCGCGTACAGGATGCCTTCCTCGTTCGACGCCGGTGTGCTCCACGCCAGCCAGCGCCAGCTGCCGTCCTTGCAGCGGTAACGGTTCTCGAAATACAGCGTGTCCTGGCCGCTGCGCAGCTTGCGGATTTCATTCAGGGTGGCATCCACGTCGTCCGGATGGATGAATTCCAGGAAGGTGGTACGTTGCAGTTCTTCGGAAGAGTAGCCCAGTACGCGTGTGAACGCCGGATTCACCTGCAGGAAGTAACCCATGGTGCTGGCCACGCAGAGCAGGTCGTTGGACAACGAGAACAGGCGCTCGTAATGCTGCTGGCTCGCGTCGTAGCCGGTACGGTCTCCCAGATTCTGCACCAGGCAGTAGTAATCGCCGCCGGGATTGGTGC
>JBMOPR010000209.1:0-3169 GCA_049323075.1 Pseudomonadota bacterium | reverse complement strand
ATTGGCCATCGCCTTGGTTTCCATCCAGGCCCAGAAATAACCCACCGCGAACACGATCGGCAAAAACAGCAGGCGCGTGGCCGGGATGCCTGCCGTCATGATGCGGCGCAGCACGATCACGGCGGTAGTGTGATAGGTAATGAAGTACGCGTGCGTGTACAGATACATGATCACCGGCACCGGCTGTTCGCCGCGCCCCACCAGGTTGGCGTCCAGTGCGGTGGTGACATTGGGCATGTTGTACACCATGCCGAGGACATCGAAGAAATATTCCGAGCCGAAATAATTGCCAAAAAATCCAAACAGGCCGATATACAGATTGGCCTTGAACCAGTAGCTGTCGTACCAGGGACGGTCGGGGTTGGCGTGGCGGCGCAGGATCAGCGGCACCAGAAAAATCGGCGCCGCCACCAGCATGCCATGCACCAGTAGCAGAGAATCGCTGAACGACCGGACCCAGCCGGTTGGCATCATGATTCCCATCATAATCATCCAGATGGGGCTGTAGACCAGGAAGAATTTTTCCGCCCAAGCCCGATCCGGATTGGCGGAAAACCAGCGAGGCGAATTGGCGCGGGAGGGGAAGGCGCGCGCATCGCCCAGGGTCTGTGTTGAACTCATGCTGCATTCCTTTTCGTTGTTGTTATGGGGAACGGCCGGCTGGATCGATTATTCATCCACCTTGATGCTGATGGCCTGGTTGGGGCAGAACTTCGCGGCCTGCCGGGCTTTTTCCAGCAATGCGATGTCCGGCGAGGCCTGCAGAATGTGCGAGAAGCCGGTGTTGTCCACCTTGAACAGTTCCGGCGCTTCACCCATGCACATGGAGTGGCCCTGACACAGCTGGCGATCGATGGTGATGGTGAAGCTCGGAATTTTATTCACTTCGGGCGCCTGGTGATGTACCGGGCAACCCGTTGCTGCACCGGCGGGCTGCCCAGCCGTACCATAGCGGGTTTTGAACGACGATTCGGGCCGGCGGCGATAACGGATGCGACAGGGTGATTTGGGCTGTACGATCATCTCGCCGTAGTCATCGACATAATTAGCGGGCGGGTCCACCAGTTCAAAATCATACTTCCGCAGCAGCACCGAGAAAATCGCCTTGATCTGGAACATGGCGAACGCATTGCCGGAACACTTGTGCCTGCCGCCGCCGAAAGGCTGGTAGGCCATCAGGTTTTTGTCTTCGGCGCGATCGTCGTTGTAACGATCGGGATCGAACACTTCCGGATTGGGAAACAGGTGTGACATGCGATGCGTGACCGGCGGCGCGGCCCATACCATGTCGCCCACATTGATGCGGTAATTCTTGTACACCAGCGGTTCCGCCACCTGCCGCATCAGCACGATCAGCGGTGGATGCAGGCGCAGCACTTCCTTCAGCACATTTTCCAGTTTCGGCACTTCGCGCAATGACTGAAAGCTGACGGCGCCGTCGGAACCCAGCAGGTCGTCCAGTTCGGTGCGCACCTCGCGCAGATAATTGGGATGCTTGAGCAGCTCCAGCAGCACCCAGGCTGCCGTGCCGGAGCTGGTGTGGTGGCCGGCAAAAATGGCGCCGACCAGCATGCCGGTGATTTCATTGGTGGTCAGCCGGCTGCCGTCTTCATAGCGGGCATCGATCAGCATCTGGAACATGTCGGTGGGCTTTTCGCTTTGCTGCTCACGCTTCTGCACGATGTCGCCCACCAGTTTATGCAGCCGGATGCGTGCCCGGTCGCGGGCGCGGAACGCGGGGATGGGCAGATTGGGAAAGCTGTAGGCCAGTGCGTTTACGCCCCGTTCCAGATCATGATAGATCGAGGCAAACTCGTCGGTGAGTTCATAGCGGAATTCGCGCCCCAGCAGGCAGTGACTGGCGGTGTTGATGGTGAGCTGTTTCATTTCCTCCACCAGTTCCACTTCACCGCTGTCGCCCCACTTGCTCATCATGTCTTCCACTTCCTGCACGATCTTGCCGGAATGGTTGCGCATCGCTTCCATGCGCAGTGAAGGCATCAACATCTTCAGCTGTTCATTCTTGCGTTCATTGGGCGCATCAAAAATGATGCCCTCGCCAAATATAGGCGTCATCAGTTTATAGGCGGCTGACTGGTCCAGCTGTTCGTCGCTGGAGCGGTAGAACAGGGTGCTCGCCTCGTCACCGGTGAGCAGCACCATGCGCTGGCTGAAGATCTTGAACTGCGCGATTTCACCGACGGTATCCGACACCTTTTTCATGAACTGAAACGGATTGCGTGCGAACGAAAGCATGTGACCCAGCAGCGGCAGCCCGCCTTTGAGCCTGGGGGGATCCTGCAGCGGAACGGAACGGGTCGGAACAGGTTGCACGGCGCTCATAACTTCCCTCTTGTTTTTGTTGGCGGGTGTCTGCAGACACCTGGCGGCGGAATTTTTTTCATTTTACATATTTACGTTGCGTGTAAAGACTGTATTCTACTTTACAGTTGAAGTAAACATGTAAAGTTCCTAGAATTGCAGGTGACTGTATGGGGTCGGCTTTGGCCCTTTTTGTGACCTTGAACCACTGAGCAGGAATGAACATGGCATTGGCAAAAACCCGGCAGAACCCCGATACCCAGGCCCGCATCCTGGAGGCCGCTTTGGCTTGCGTGAAGCGCTGGGGTATCGAGAAAGTCACCCTGAACGACATCGCCCAGGAAGCGGGCGTCACCCGGCCCACCGTTTACAGCTACTTCGGCAGCCGCGACGAGGTGGTGCGTTATGCCCTGATGCAATCGGGCATGGCCTTCAGCCAGGAACTGCTGAAGCAGGTGGAGCGTTTCGCCACGCCGGCGGAACGGGTGATCGAGGCCGTGCTGTTTTCACTGAAGCGCCTGCCGAAAGAGCCGGCACTGGCATTGTTGACGGAAAGCAGCCTGATGAGTTTCTTCAACACCTATGCACTGACGTCGCCGGAAAGTCATGAAATCCGCCGCGCGCTGTTCCGGCAGATTCTGGGCGATACCGCGATGCCGGAAGAAGAACTGGATGAAGTGACCGAAGTGGCGACACGCTTTCTGCTGTCGCTGCTGACCATGCAGGGCAACAAGAAGCGCAACGACAAGGAATTGCGCGGATTTCTGGAGCGGCGGCTGTTGCCGGCGCTGGGCATGTAGACAAGAGCAGGTCTGGTGGGGCGTAAGGAAAGACCACCCGAGAAACC
>JBMOPR010000208.1:0-3176 GCA_049323075.1 Pseudomonadota bacterium | reverse complement strand
GGCATGATTATTCCCAAGCAAATTCCAGATCCCAGCCAAACAGAGGACGCACTCGCGGCAGTCCTCGCCTTGCGTCAAATGGCCGATGAGCTTGAAGCCAAGGCCGTTTACCTCGCACTTCGTCAGGGTTGGTCATGGTCTCAGATCGCCGAGGCACTGGGCGTCTCGAAACAGGCGGCGCATCGCCGGCTGTCATACCTGCAAACGAAGTAGTGGCTTTCAGGGGGCTTCATGTTTGAATCGCTCAAGAGAAGATTGTCTGATGTTCGTACGCTGACCCGGCTGTGTACAGTCGCCGAGGAGATTGCGCACCAGCACGGCCAGTCGAAGCCGGGATCTGAACATTTCATCCTTGCCGCGCTGGCGCTGCCCGACCAGACTGCGGCGCAGGCGTTTGCGCACCTTGGCATTTCTGCGCAGCGGTTTCAGGAGGCCCTTGCAGCCCAGCGTTCCGATGCGCTCGCTTCTGTTGGCATCGTTGCTGAAACCGGCGGGGTAACGCAGCTGCCATCCTTCCCGCCGCCTGCGTCAGTGCTGTATGAAACTGAGCCGTCAGGTCAGGCGCTTGTCAAACATCTTGCTGATACGCGCAAGGCCCGTGCAGGACGTCTTCTGCTGGGTGCAGATGTGCTGTTGGCCGCAGCGCTCGAGCGATACACGCCATCTGGTCGCGCATTTCAGAAATTGGGTGTCAGTACCGTTCAGCTGACCGAAGCGGCTGAAAAATCAATCAGACGTGCGGGCGGGTCAATGCCTGTACGCGTGCAATAAGGTAATGATTTCGCGCTCATGGAAAAAAAGCAATGACGTGCAGAGTCTGGTTTACGGCCTGCTGGGCGTCGTGTCGTTCAGTCTCACGCTGCCTGCAAGCAGGGTAGCGGTAGTTCAGCTTGATCCAATATTTGTTGGGGTGGGGCGCGCGCTGGTTGCAGCGGTATTTGCAATACTGACACTGTGGCTTGCCAGGTCGGAATGGCCTTCAAGAAAACAATGGCTAAGACTTTATTGGGTCGCAGCAGGTATCGTGCTGGGCTTCCCCTTGCTGTCTACGCTCGCAATGACACAGGTGGCGGCTTCTCATGGCGCGGTTGTTGTTGGTCTGTTGCCGTTGGCGACCGCTCTATTTGGGTGCTGGCTTGCCAACGAGCGCCCCAGTCGATTGTTCTGGGTGGCCACCCTGGTGGGTAGCGTTACCATTGCAGTCTTTTCGTTGGGTCCCCGCCTGGATTCTCTGCATCCGGCCGATTTGCTTCTGCTGGGCGCCGTTGTTGCTGCCGGTTTTGGTTATGCGGAAGGTGCCCGTCTCGCCAGAGAGCTGGGTGCATGGCAGACTATTTGTTGGGCGTTAATTGCGTCCATCCCCATACTGCTTTGGCCTACCTATCAATATTTTCCGCAAAATGTGGATGAGCTGACGTTTTCAACTCTTCTTTCTTTCGGTTATGTCAGTATGGTTAGCATGTTTCTTGGTTTTTTTGCCTGGTACAAAGGTTTGGCAATGGGCGGTATTGCGCGCATAGGCCAGTTGCAATTGTTACAGCCGTTTCTGACGCTTGCTGCCTCGGCGGCACTTTTATCGGAGCAGATCTCGTTTTCGCAGATTCTGGCCGCTACCATCGTTATTGCGAGTGTCTATTTCGCGAGGAAAGCAGCAATTAACGTACCTCAGACCAGATCCACTGGAGCCCTATGACGCCCAATCGCCTGACATTATGTGTGTGTACCGCTGTCGTGCTTGTGGCCGCCTGTTCACCAGAGCCAGAGACGTTCGACAAGCTTGATATCCAGGCTGTGGAGGTAGGCCCTGTCCCTGCCAGTACGGTTCCCAACGCTCCGGTGGAAGAGGGTGTCGTGGTTTATACACGGGAAAAGGCCGGTATCGTAAAAGCGATTTATCGCAAGACCGTGCCATGCCCGACGAAAATGATTAACAGCATGAGTGGCATTCAGGTGTTGCCGGATCGGATTCTGCTCTGCTTTGAGCCGGTTGAAAGCAGTGATCCACAGGCGCGCCCGTTTTCAAACTGCCCGTACGATCTGGTCATAAAGTACGAGATGACTGGAATACCGAATTCGGTGGAACCAAAATTCGAAGCAAAAGACGGCTGCACGGATGGCGCGTAAAGTGGCGGCAGTGGCAATTCTCAGAAGGAATTTTTTGATGATTCCCTGAATGCTCTGCCATGAAAACTGCCAAGGCTGTATTCAATATTGGGGAATGAACGAAATCGATGATTGCATAAAAAATCGCGCGCAACGGCTTGAGAGGTCATTGGGCTAACTGAGCTGCAGGCGGCAGATTACATCCAGCAACAATCCCATCGCAGGAGGATCAACAAATGACTGAACGTACCGGGCGCTGCCTTTGTGGTGCTGTCACCTTCAAACTGAATTCGGAACCTTTGGCAACCCGGGTGTGCTGGTGCCGTGACTGTCAGCATCTTGCCGCCAATGGAACGGTGAACCTGCTTGTTCCAACGGACGATCTCACTATTTCCGGCTCGCTTGCTGCGCATACAAAGCGGGCTGACAGTGGCAACGATGTCACCCGCCAGTTTTGTCCGGAATGCGGTACTCATATGTTTGCCAGATCATCAGCGCGTCCACAATTCAGAGTGGTTCGTGCGGGCAATCTTGATGATCCGTCGTCTATTCGACCGACAATGAATATCTGGTCATCCAGTGCGCCGGCCTGGGCCTGTCTTAATCCGGAGCTGGAACGGGTGGACAACCAGCCCGCGCCGCCGAAACCTCATCCAGCGGGCAATCAGACCTGATAGGCATCTGCGCAGCGTTGTATCCAGCACGATCTAGAAAATTCTGTCTCATCGCTGAATCCGCAACAGTAAGCGTGCGCGCGCTGCGCGGCGTTTCTGTTGCATTACCGCGAATGCATTTCAAATTCCAGCACGGCAGCAAATCTCCGCATTTCTAGCGCGGCTATTGGTATGCTTGCATCTGCGATATCGCGAATTTCTGACTATAGTGGGTGACAGGCCAGGTGCCTGCCGCGTTCCGCTGAGCTGCGGGCATAACCTTACGATCTGGATTGCCTTTAAATGGAATTTATCATGTCTGCTTCAGCACACATCAATACGCTGTTTCGTCCGTTTCTGGTATTGGGCCTGATGACGCCCAGCTCCTACTCGAATGCCCAGTACGATGTGGGCCGGCTC
>JBMOPR010000207.1:0-3178 GCA_049323075.1 Pseudomonadota bacterium | reverse complement strand
AGCAATCCTTTGGTTACGCCACCCTGACCCTGAACCACCAGAGCGACAAGCAGACCCTGAGCAACAACGGCGCCACCCGCGAAACGCTGGACGGATTCTGGCTCGCCAATCTGAAGCTGGGGTATTACGCGGGGCGCAATCTGGAAGGCTATGTGGAAGTGATGAATCTGGGTGATGTGGATTACACCACCCCGTCCATGTCCGGCAATATCGCCGATGGCATTCCCAACCGCAGGCGGGAGCTGCGGCTGGGTGTCGCGTGGGAGTACTGAGCGTTATTCCAGGTAGGTGTATCCCACCAACCCTTCGCGCAATTCACCCAGAAATTCGCTCTGCAGTTCCTTGCTCAGGCCAGTCATCAACAACTGCTCGTGGATCTGCTGCTGCAACTGCATGGGATCGTATTCCACATAACGCAGAATATGATCCACCGTGTCGCCCTTCAGCATATTCACGATTTTGAAACCGCCATTGCCGTCCAGCGTGACGTCGATGGCATCGGTGTCGCCAAACAGGTTGTGCATGTCACCGAGAATTTCCTGGTACGCGCCCACCATGAAAATCGCCAGCTCAATTTCCTCGTCGTCGCCATAGGCCGGCATCGGCAGGCTGGTGGCCAGATCACCGGAATCCACATACTTGTCGATGCGGCCATCGGAATCGCAGGTGATGTCCTGCACGATGCCACGGCGATTCAGCGGTCGGTCCAGTCCGCTGATCGGCAGCACCGGAAACACCTGATCGATCCCCCACGCATCCGGAATCGACTGGAACAGCGAGAAATTCAGAAAAATCTTGTCGGCGAGTTTTTCATTCAGCTCGTCGATGATGTCCTGGTGGACGCGGGACGACGCATCCAGTTTCTCGCGCAGGCAATGGCACGCTGCTCCGTAAATCTGCTCCGCCTGCGCTTTCTGTTCCAGCGTCAGCACGCCGTGGGTGTACATGTCCTGGGATTCGCCGAGCCGGTACACCACTTCGTGATACAGCTCCGACAGCGAGCGGCCCCGCGCCGCGCTCTCGATCTGGTGATAGCAGCGCGCCAGCTCCTGCAGCACCACCGGATCATCGGCGGTGGGTTCGTCGGGCTTGCGCGCCGCCGGGCTTTCCACGCCGATCACGTTGCTCACCAGCACAGCATGATGCGCCGTCAGCGCGCGACCGGATTCGGAAATCACACTCGGCAGTGGCAAATTGTCCTGCACACACACTTCCTGTAACGCCAGCAGAATATTGTAGGCGTACTCTTCCATCGAGTAGTTGATGGAACAGAAACTGCGGGACTTGGTGCCTTCGTAATCCACGCCGAGTCCGCCGCCGACGTCAACGATATCCACCGCCGCGCCGGCCTGCCGCAGCGCCGAGTAATAGCGCGCCGCTTCTTTCATGCCGCGCTGGATATCACGAATATTGGAAATCTGGGAGCCCAGATGGAAATGCAGCAGTTGCAGACGGTCCAGCGCATTGGCTTCGCGCAGGGTGGCCAGCACATCCAGAATCTGGGTGGCGGACAAGCCGAACTTGGATTTCTCGCCGCCGGTGTTCTGCCAGTTGCCCTTGCCGATGGAACTGAGACGGGTGCGCAGGCCGATGCGCGGCTGCACATTCAGCGCGGTCGCTTCCTTCAGCACCAGCGCCAGCTCGGTCATCTTTTCCACCACGATATAGACGCGGCGGCCCATCTTCTCACCGATCAGGGCCAGACGCACGAACTCGCGATCCTTGTAGCCGTTGCAGACAACCACCGAACCTGCCCGGCTCAGCGCCAGCACCGCCATCAGCTCCGGCTTGCTGCCCGCTTCCAGGCCCACGCTGCAGCGGGGATGGCCCGCCGCCGTACCGTAAATCTGCTCCACCACCCGGCGCTGCTGGTTCACCTTGATGGGGTAAACCGCCGTGTAATCGGCATCGTAATCCAGCTGTTGCATGGCACCGGCAAACGCGCCACTGAGCTTGGTGACACGGTCATGCAGGATGTCGGTGAAGCGGATCAGTAGCGGCGTGCGCAGGCCGGCGACCCGGGCGGCATCCACCACGGCAGACAACGCCACACGGCCCTCGTCCGGGCCGGTGCCCACGTCGATCTGGCCTTCGCCGTTGATGTCAAAATAGCCGTCGCTCCAGTTGTCGATGCTGTACGTGTCGCGGGCTGCTTCAATCGGGGGAGTCGCCATTTATCCTGTATTTCCTGTTTCAAGAGCCACATTAAAGCCCGACGGTAAAAAACTTGGCCGCCGCCATCGCTTCAGGTATGGTTGCGCGCGCTTTCAACCGCCATACTATCCACCCAGACATCACCTCAGTACGGGGCCCCAGCATGATCAAGTCATCCCAGGAAAATTGGTTCACCGAAGTGTTTGGCAACGAAGGCACTGCCTTCAGCCTGGCCGTCACTGAAAAGCTGCACGAGGAGCAGACCCGCTACCAGTATCTGGAGGTCTACCAGACCCGTACGTTCGGCAAATTGATGGTGCTGGATGGCTGCGTGATGCTAACAGAACGGGACAACTTTCTATACCATGAAATGATGTCACACCCGGCCCTGTTTACCCACCCGGAACCGAAGCACGTAGCCATTATCGGCGGCGGTGACTGCGGTACCCTGCGCGAGGTTTTGAAGCATCCGGGCATCGAGAAATGCACCCAGATCGACATCGACGAACGCGTCACCTGGGCCGCAGAAAAATGGTTCCCGGAACTGTGCGATGCCAACCATGATCCCCGCGCCGAATTGCTGTTCGATGACGGCATTGCCTGGGTTCGCAACGCCGCGCCCGGCAGCCTGGATGTGATCATCATCGACAGCACCGATCCGGTGGGCCCGGCGGAAGGACTGTTCGCGGTGGATTTCTACAAGGATTGCCGCAAGGCGCTGAAACCGGAGGGCATTCTGGTGCAGCAGAGCGAGTCACCCCTGCTGCACGCGGACACCATCATCAAGAAGATTCACCAGGACATGAAAACTGCCGGCTTCCAGCAGTGCCATACCCTGCCGTTTCCGCAGCCGGTGTACCCGACCGGCTGGTGGTCCTGCACCATGGCCAGTCCCCAGGGTTCGGTGACCCGCTTCCGGGATGACGAATCAGCCGCCAAAACCTTCGCCACCCGCTACTACAACGTGGACATTCACCGCGGCGCCCTGGCGGTGCCCGAGTTCATGAAGGTGGCACTGGGCAAG
>JBMOPR010000206.1:0-3181 GCA_049323075.1 Pseudomonadota bacterium | reverse complement strand
AGATAAGCATTCCACGTCAGCATCTGCAACATCCGCCCAGGCCGGGTCAGCGCTGGGAATTCAACGTCCACTTCATTCCACCAGAACCGGCGCGCAATCCCGGCAGTTTTGATGCAGCCCGCTGGTACCGTTCGCAGCATGTAATTGCGCGCTTCCAGGTGGGTCCGGGTGATTCGTCCTTGCTGGTGGAGGATTCGGCCGCGGCGCTGGACCGGGCCCGCTTTGCCCTGCGGGAGGCGCTGGTACGGCAGGCGGAAAACACGCCGGCGGTGGACAGGACCGGCCTTGCCATTCCCCTGGCGCTGGTGACCGGTGATCGTTCCCTGATGCAGCAGGAGCAATGGGCACTGTTCAACGCCACCGGTACCACCCACCTGGTGGCCATTTCCGGCTCCCATATCGTGCTGGTGGCGGGGGTGGTTATGTGGTTGCTGCAGTTCCTGCTGCGGCGCTGGATCTGGCTCACCCATCGTGTGCCGGCGTCCCATGTCGCGGCGGCCGGGGCGTTTGCCACAGCGTGTCTGTATGGTGCCATTGCCGGCCTGGGGTTACCGGTGCAGCGGGCGCTGGTGATGCTGGCGGTGTTCGTAGCGCTTCAGCTTGCGGGGCGGGTGCAGCAACTCTGGTTCGCGCTGGCACTGGCGTTTTGCCTGGTGCTGGTGTGGGACCCGATGGCGGTCTATGCGCTGGGTTTCTGGCTGTCGTTCATGGCGGTGTACTGGATTCTGTGGATGAGCGGCGGTGCCGTATTTCGTCCGGGCTGGGTGCGTGGCTGGCTGCGGGTGCAGGCAGGGATTTTTGTCGGGCTGGCGCCGGTGCTGCTGTGGCAATTGCAGAATGTGTCGCTGGTATCGGGCATCACCAACGCCTTCGCCATGCCGCTGGTGGGCATGGTGCTGACGCCGCTGGCGCTGGTGTGGGCGCTGGCATGGGGATTGATCGGTGACGCGGCCAATGCGCTGTTGATTCCGGCCGGCTGGCTGACAGATGTCTGGCTGGTAGCGCTGGGCTGGTTTGCCGACCTGCGCTATGCGGTGTTGCAGGTGCCGCCCCGGCCGGTCAGCGCCATGCTGCTGGGGCTGGCGGGATCGTTATGGATTTGCTCCGCAGGATTGCCCGCGCGCTGGCTGGCGCCGTTGTTGTTCCTGCCGTTGTTGCAGCCGCTGGTACAGTCCGCGCAAAGGGAAGGGGAACTCTGGCTGCGGGACAGTGGTGGTCCGTTGCAGCTGGCCATCGTGTTGCCGGACCGCGCGTTGTTCGTTGGTGCCAGTCCCTGGCCGCAGTTGCTGGCGTACTGGCAGCAGGGCTTTCTTACTTACTGGGGGATTGGTGTTCCTGCCTTGGGTACGCCACTGGAAGGCAGTGCCGCCTTCTGGTCGGCGGAAAGCTGGACCTTCACGCAGTTGCCGCTGCAAACCAACGGACTGGGTGAACCCGAGGTGCAACAGATCCGGTTGGGTGACCTGTGCCAGCAGGATGCATTACCTGACGGGCCGGTGCAGACACAGGTGCTGTACCGCCAGGGCGCCCGCTGCGTGGTGCGGCTGCAGCTCGGCGGGGAATCCTGGCTGCTGTGGCCAACTCTGAGCCAGTCAGCCCAGCAATCGTTGCTGCAGACAGCGAAAAGCGAACTGGCGGTTCCGCGCATTCTGTTCAATCCGGCCCGCCAGGACCGGTTGCTGCCGGCCCTGTTGTCCTTCTGGCAGCAGCAGGGCGCGGAACTGATTCTCACTGATGCGCCTGCGCCGGAATTGTTGCGCCAGCTGGAGCACGGCGCCCTGAAGTTTCGTGTGCTGGCCGGGTCCGGCCCCCTGCGTTTTCCGTTGCACCGACAGCCTGTCAGCGATGGCCGAAATGCGATCAGGTCTGCAGCGGCGTTCTAAAAAGCTGCTACAGTGTGCTACAGTAAAAAACATTAAAAAAACAGGAGATTATGGCGCGTGAAAGTGCTCGATTTAATAGTGGCCGGTGGCCCGGTGATGTACCCCATCATTCTCTGTTCGGTGGTGGCGTTGGCGATCATCGCCGAACGTCTCTGGGCCCTGCGCGTCAACCGGATCAGCCCGCGCAATCTCATGAGCCGCGTATGGGGCTGGGTCAAGAACAGCCAGCTGGATGCGAAAAAAGTGAAGGAGCTGCGGGATTCCTCGCCGCTGGGCCGGGTGCTGGCCATTGGCCTGATTAACGCCAAACACGGGCGCGATATCATGAAGGAATCCATCGTGGAAACCGCCACCCACGAAATTCATGAAATGGGACGTTTCCTCAATTTGCTGGGTACCATCGCCACCATCTCGCCGCTGCTGGGTCTGCTGGGCACGGTCACGGGAATGGTGAATGTGTTCAGCACCATTGTCCTGCGCGGATCGGCCGATCCTGCCCTGTTTGCCGGCGGCATTGCCGAAGCGCTTTACACCACGGTGGCGGGACTGCTGGTCGCGATTCCAGCACTGTTCTTCCATCGTTTTTTCTGCCGCAAGATCGACGAGATTTCAGTGCTCATGGAGCAGGATGCAATCAGATTGGTGGACATCATTCACGGTGACCGTGAAGCCGATGGCACCGAGGGTGGCAAGCAGTGAAATTTCCCCGTCAGCCGGTTGAGCCCGCCACCATTGACCTGACACCGCTGATTGACATGGTGTTTCTGCTGCTGATCTTTTTTCTGGTGTCCACCACTTTTACCCGCGAACGTGAACTGACGGTGCAGTTGCCGGAAGCGTCGGTGGAAGATGCGGCGGACGAAAGCCCCGACCGCATTGAAATCGAAATCAGTGCGTCCGGTGAATACGCCGTGAATCAGCAGCGGCTGGTGAATCGGGAAGGTGAAACACTGGGCAAGGCGTTGATGGATGTGGCCAAGGGCAATACCAAACTGCCGCTGGTGATTACCGCCGATGCAGCCACGCCGCATCAGGCGGTGGTGACCGCAATGGATGTGTCGGGCAAGCATGGTTTCACCCACTTGCGTATCACCACCCGCCAGCCTGAGAAATAGAGCGCTCCCCAACTCATGCACAATCACCTGCAATCGTTTCTGAACCGCGCCTGGTATGGGCGCGTGCGGTGGTTGTTGCCGTTGTGGCCGCTCGCCGCGCTGTTCCGGTTGCTGGTGCAGCGGCGGCGTGACCAGTTTCTGCAGGGCAAAAAAGCAGTTTATCGTGCGCCGGTGCCCGTCATT
>JBMOPR010000205.1:0-3182 GCA_049323075.1 Pseudomonadota bacterium | reverse complement strand
CGCCAGGATCTTATCGATCTTCGCGCTGGTGAAAGCCGAGACTTTCGGCTTGTCGCGCCGCGCTTGCGGGGGGCGCACGGTGAAACCGGAAATGCCGACAATACGGTCCTGCTCGCCCAGCAGATACAGGGTTTCCGTAGTTTCCTCGGTGAGACAGACAATGCGGCGGGCGCCAAACGCGCCGGGGGAAAGGGACATGGAACTCCGCTGCGACAGCACAGGCAATTCGGGAATGAATGGCGCGAGTGTAGCGCAGCGGCGGACAACAGACTATTGGCGATTCAGCGCTGGAACCGGCAAGCCGGTTTGTAAAAATAACCTTTACAAAAACCGCCGCCGCAACCATTCCACCAGCACCTGATTCAGTGCCTCGGGATTTTCCTGCTGGGTCCAGTGGCCCGCGTTGGCGATCAGGGTTTTCTCCCAGTCGGTGCAGTAGCCATCCAGCAGATCATAAAAGTGGTAGGCTGCGATGAAATCCAGCTCCGATCCCACCGCCAGCACCGGCACGGTGATTTTCGGCAAACCTTCCGGCAGCACTTTTTTCTGATGCTCGTAATCCAGCGGCAGGCACCGGTACCAGTTCAGGGCCGGACCAAACCCCGTCTTGCGATAGGCGTCGGCGTAATGGGCCAGTTCTTCATCATTCAACAGCACCTCGCCGGGCCAGGTGCTCTCGTCATCGTGAATCCAGTGCACGTGGCCGATACTCTCGGCATCGTGCGCGCGGCTGCGGGACAGGTTGGTGCCCTTGCCCGTATCGCGCCGCAAATAAAAACGGAACGTGCGCGCGGGATCTTCGTTGAATTTATCCTCGCATGCCTGCGTCTGGAAATAGGCGAAATAATTGGTGGGGCCATACAGCATGTTGTACAGGTCGAGCGGGTTCATCGGCATATCGGCAAATGGTGAATTGCAGGCACACAGGCCAGCCACCCGGTCCTGGTGATAAATCCCCATGCCCCACACGATGGTGCCGCCAAAATCGTGGCCGATGAAAATACCTTTCTCGTAGCCGTAGTGATCCAGCAGACCGCACATGTCGTCCAGCCGCGCCTGCAGGGTGTAATCCTCTTTGTTCGGTAACACCTGCGAGTGGCCGACGCCCCGTATATCCGGCGCGATCACGTGGAAGCCCGCCGCCACCAGGGGCGCGAACTGATGGCGCCAGGAATAGGCCAGCTCCGGCATGCCGTGGCACAGGATCACCGGCCAGCGCTGCACCTGGGTTGCCGGCATGGCTTCGTACACCGCCAGCTCGATGCCATTCACGGCAATAATGTGGGGCCGGTTGAAATCAGGCATGGCAGTTCTCCCGCTGCAGTGGTTTTTATCGGACTGATTCATATGGGTTTCTGGCGAGGTATTCCGGGTAACGCATATCCGGCACAGACAACGCTGGCCTTTATTGGTATACATCGTATACTATTGACCCACTGTTCACAATACAGATTCAAATTCACCGGGCTGCACATGCAACAAGCCGAATTGCACTACAACAAGAATGGAGGGAAAGCTCATGTCATTTGATTTCACCGGGAAAGTCGCCATTGTCACGGGCGCAGGGGGCGGACTGGGCTTCGCCTATGCAAAATATCTGGCCGAGAAAGGCTGCAACGTCGTGGTCAACGATCTGGGCGGCGACACCTTCGGCTACGACGGCCAACCCAATTCCAAAATTGCGGAAGAAGCCGCCAAAAAAATTAACGCGCTCGGTAAAGGCAAAGCGGTTCCCAACGGCAGCGACGTGTCCGATTACAAGGGCGCCGAGGCCATGGTCGCCACGGCGATCAAAAACTGGGGCCGTGTGGACATCCTGATCAACAACGCCGGCATCACCAGCCCGGCGGTATTTCCCGATGTGGATCGCAAGGAAATGGATCTGCACATGGGCGTGCATGTGATGGGCGCCATCAACACCATGCGCGCCGCCTGGCCGCACATGGTGAAACAGAAATACGGCCGCATCATCAACACTGCATCCGATTCCCTGCTGGGCTTTGCACCGCAGATCGCCTACCCCACCATGAAAGCCGCGCTGCTGGGTCTGACCCGCAACACCGGCCTGCTGGGCGAGGGTTACGGCATCACCATCAATGCAATCCTGCCGGCAGCCTTTACCCGTATGACCAGCCTGCTGCCGCCCGGCGATTTCCGTGCCCACCTGGAACGGGATTTCCAGCCGGACAAACTGGCGCCGGTGGTGGCTTATCTGTGCCACGAAAAATGCAACATCACCCGCGAGATTTTCTCGATCGGCGGCGGCAAGTTCACCCGCGTGGTGTTCGCCGCCAGCGAGGCCCTGCCGGTGGACACGACCATGGAATCCGTCGAAACGCAGATGGCCAAGCTGATGACCGACGATGTGTCGAACCTGATGCTGATGAAATCGTCCTTCGACGATCTGAAAAATCTGGGCTTCTCTGCGGAAGAATACAAGATGTTCCAGGACATGTCGGCCACCCAGGGCGAGCACACGCCAATCGTGGGCGTGAAAATCGACAGCGTGGACAATGTGTGGGACATCACCATCAAGTCACCGGTGGGCGACCAGCATTCCACCCTGGTGCTGAAATCCAGCGGCAGCGCAGTGAAAGGCCACGTGATCAACAAGGAACACGGCAACCAGCAGGTGCTGGAAGGTCGCGTGGAAAACGGCGACACCCTGACCTGGAAATGCAAGCTGACCAAGCCGGTGCCGCTGACGCTGACCTACACCGCGCAGGTGGACAAGGACCAGCGCATCGGCGGCAAGGTGGTCGGCACGCTGATGGGCAAGACCGTGATGGATTCCAAATTTTCCGGTACGCCGGTATTTGGTGCCAAAGCCGATCAGGCCAAACAGGAAAGCGCGCAACAAGCTTCATTGGATGCACAGAAGAAACCCGGCATTCTGCAGCGGCTGTTTGCGAAGGCCTGACAACCGGCGCGGGCCAGTACAACTGGCCTGCGAATTCCGGTAGCAGAAGCCCCGCGTGTCGCGGGGCTTTTCATTTCAGGGCGCCGGTTTGCCCTGCCCCCTCATCGCCACTATCATTTGCATTACCCTCCCAAGACAGCCAACCTCATCAGGACAAGCCCGCCGTCTGCCTATGAGCCTGTATCTGATCGTCAAAGCCCATGCCACGGAACAGCAGCCATGACTGAACATCAGAACGGCATCTGGTTCATCTACGACGGCG
>JBMOPR010000204.1:0-3195 GCA_049323075.1 Pseudomonadota bacterium | reverse complement strand
CTGGTGGAACTGACTGCCCGCTACAGCGTGCCGCTGATCGAGGACGACATCTACGGCGATCTGGGCCACCGGCACCAGCGCCCGGGCACTGCCAAGGCGTTCGATACCAGTGGCAACGTGCTGTACTGTTCCTCAGTGTCGAAAACCCTGTCGCCGGGACTGCGCATCGGCTGGATCGCGCCGGGGCGTTTCCGCGAGCAGGTGCTGTACCGCAAGTACGTCACCAACCTGGCCACCTCCACCGTGACCCAGCTGGCCGTGGCGGACCTGCTGGAAAGTGGCCGTTACGACCGTCACCTGCGGGTCATGCAGGGGGAGTTCGCCCGCGCCGTGCAGCGCATGACGGCGGCGGTGAGCCGGCATTTTCCGCCCGGCACCCGCATCACCCAGCCGGAGGGCGGCTTTGTCATCTGGGTGGAACTGCCGGCCGCCATCGACAGCTTCGAGCTCAGCAGCCGGGCGCTGCAGGCGGGAGTCAGCATCGCGCCGGGTCCGATCTTTTCCGCCACCGGCAAGTACCGGAATTTCCTGCGCCTGTCCTGCGCCTGCCAGTGGAATGAGCGGACCGAAACCGCACTGGTGAAACTGGGGCAACTGGTGGCGTCAGCCTAAGCCGTTTTGACCCGTATGCCATTTTGCGAACCCGGTCCGACCGCGCGGCGACTGACGATTGCGCGCGGCCGGAAATCGGCGCATCTTTCGCCGGTGCCCAGACTGAAGGGCCGCATAATTGATACTGTCACCGGGGATGTTCCATGCGTTTTGGTTCTGCTTTTGAGTCTCGTACTGTTTTATACCTTGTCCTGTTGCTGGCTGCGCTGTGGATGCAGGGATGCGGCAAATCGTCCGACTCCGACATGGATGGCGACGGCGTGCCGGAACCCTACGGCATGGAAACCCGTCCCACCCTGGCGCCGCTGAATATTCCCCTGACGCCTGCCAGCAGCGGTGATCCTGCCCTGGTGACGGCCTTTCCCGGACTGCCCGCTTTCACCAGCCCGGTGTATCTCACCCACAGCGGCGACGGCACCAACCGCCTGTTCGTGGTGGAACAGCACGGCGTAATCAAGGTGTTCAACAATACCCCCGACGTGTCCAGCGCCAGCGTATTTCTCGACATCACTGACCGTGTAGTGGATGGCGGCGAACTGGGGCTGCTGGGCCTGGCGTTCGATCCGGATTATGAAAGCAACGGCTACTTCTACGTGTACTACACCGCTGCCAGTCCGCTGCGGTCGGTGCTGTCGCGCTTCCGGGTGAGCACCGGCAATGCCAATCAGGCCAACGTGGCGTCGGAAACGGTGCTGATGCAGGTGGACCAGCCTTACGAAAACCACAACGGCGGCACCATCACTTTCGGCCCGGACGGCATGCTGTACTGGGGCCTGGGCGATGGCGGTTCTGCCGGCGATCCGCAGAACAACGGCCAGAACAACCTGTCACTGCTGGGCAAGATGTTGCGCATCAACGTGCGCGGCGTGCCTACCTACACGGTGCCCGCCGACAACCCGTTCGTGGGCAACGCCAGCTACCGGCCGGAAATCTGGGCGCTGGGTCTGCGCAATCCCTACCGCTTTTCCTTCGACCGCGAAAACGGCCGGCTCTGGCTGGCGGACGTGGGCCAGTATGAAATCGAAGAAATCGATGTGATCGAAAAGGGCAAGAACTACGGCTGGAACTGGTACGAAGGCACCCGCCAGTACCGCGATGGCGCGCCGTCCGCCAGCCTGTTCGAATTTCCGGTATTCGAGTACGACCACAATGACGGCGTTTCCATCACCGGCGGTTACGTGTATCGCGGTTCGCAGGTGCTGGCGCTGCAGGGCAAATATGTGTATGCGGATTTCGCCAGCTCCCATGTCTGGGTGCTGACGGTGGACGACAACCTGAATGTACAGAGCAACACGCTGCTGGCCACGTCCGAGCAGAATGTCAGCGCCTTTGGCGAGGATGAAGCGGGCGAGCTTTATGTGGTGGGTTACGGCGGCACGATTTACGCGGTGCGCGCCGAAAGCAGCAGCGATCCACTGGCGGGCTTTCCTGCGCAATTGTCGGATACCGGACTGTTCAGCGACACCACCAGCCTGACACCGGCGTCCGGCCTGATCGAATACTCGGTGCAGGCGCCGCTGTGGTCCGATCATGCGGAAAAAACCCGCTGGATCGCGCTGCCCAACAGCACCCGCATCAGCTTCGATGCCAACGGCAACTGGCAATTTCCTGTCGGCACGGTGCTGGTGAAACATTTCGGCATGGAAATGACGGCGGGTGATCCGACCACGACGCGCCGGCTGGAAACCCGCGTGCTGGTGCGCCAGACCGGCAGCTGGGTGGGCGTCACCTATCGCTGGAACGCGCAGGAAACCGATGCCACGCTGCAAGCCAGTTCCGCTACCGAAACCCTGGTGGTGAATGACAGCACGGCGCCCGGCGGCGTGCGCACGCAGGAATATTTCTATCCCGGCAGCAGCGAATGCCTGTTGTGCCACACGCCGGTGGCTGGCCGTGTCCTGGGCGTGCGAACGCGTCAGCTCAACCACAGCTTCGCTTACAGTGGCGTGACCGACAACCAGCTGCGGGCGTGGAATCACATCGGCCTTTTCACTACCAACATCGGCCGCTTCGACAGCTACGCCAGCCATCGCGCACTGGATGACACCAGCGCCACGCTGGAAGCCCGCGCCCGTTCCTATCTGGAGGCCAACTGCGCCTTTTGTCACACCGCAGGAGGCACTGCGCCCTCGGCGCTCAACTTCAGCAGCACCGTGGCGCTCGCGGCCATGAATGCCGTCGATGTGGTACCGAGTTCCGGCAGTCTGGGCATTGTCAATGCCAGAATCATCGCGCCGGGGGATCACGAGCGCAGCGTGCTGTGGCACCGCATGGTGCTGACCGACGAAAACCGCATGCCGCGCCTGGGCAGCAATGTGGAGGACAGCGCCGCGACTGCCGTGATCGCCGAATGGATCGATTCGCTGCTGTAGTTTTGCAGGAATGGACAGACCGCAACGCAGGTATTCCTCAACCCGTCCACTGCGCTGGGGCATGATTGGCTGTGGCGCTGTCACCGAAAAAAAGAGCGGCCCGGCGCTGCAGCAGGCACCGGGCTCGCAATTACTGGCCGTGATGGGGCGCAACGCCGGCAAGGCGCAGGATTACGCACAGCGCCACGGCGTACCCCGCGTGTACACGGAT
>JBMOPR010000203.1:0-3201 GCA_049323075.1 Pseudomonadota bacterium | reverse complement strand
CCGCATCGCCGCGCATGTCCACCGAGGCTGCCATGATGGTGGCCATGCTCACCATTCCGCTGACCCTGTACGCAGTGGTGCTGCGCGCCATGGACGGCCACCCGCCGGCCCGCTATCTGCTGCCGGCCCGCACCCTGGTACTGCTGGTGGGTGGACTCAGTGCCCAGACCGTGTACGCGCAACTGGCATTCGGGCTGGAAACCACCTGGCTGATGCTGGGCGCCCTGTTCCTCGATCTGGTGCTGGGCCGGCTGGCCCTGAACAGCCACCGCCACATCATCGACCAGCTGGCGGAACAGCAGCGCCGCCATGTTGCGATCCAGGAAGCCGAGCGTCGCGCCAAAACCGAATTCCTGGCCCAGATCAGCCACGAAATCCGCACGCCCATGAATGGCATCCTCGGCATGGCGGAACTGCTGGAGGATTCACCGCTGTCGCCGTCGCAGGAGGATTTCGTCCGCACCATCAGCGCGTCCGGCAACAATCTGCTGAAGATCCTCGACGACATTCTCGACTACTCGAAAATCGAAACCGGCAAGATGGCACTGGACATCAGTTCCTTCGACATCGGCCTGATGCTGAGTGAATGCATCGAGATGTTCAAAAGCCGCGCCGAGGAAAAGCGGCTGGAGCTGATCACCCACATCCAGAGCGACGTGCCGTTCCAGGTGAAGGGCGATCCCACCCGCATCCGCCAGGTGCTGGCCAATCTGATTTCCAACGCAATCAAGTACACCGACCACGGCGAAGTGGTGATCGACATTGCGAAAGATCCGGAGCATTCACCGCGCAACATCAAGTTCACCGTAACGGATACCGGCATCGGCATGAGCCGCGACAAGTTGCAGGAGCTGTTCCGCATCCGCCGCGATCACCTGGACCAGATCAATCATCACGGCCTGGGGCTGTCGATCTCACAGCAGCTGGTGCGCATGATGCACGGCGAGATCGGCGCGCAGAGCCAGACCAACAAGGGCAGTTCGTTCTGGTTCAGCATTCCGCTGGAGCCGGACAGCGAAGGCCAGGATCTGCCGCTGTTCGCCGAACAACTGCAGGGCCTGCGCCTGCTGGTGGTGGACGACAATGCGTCGTGCCGGCTGGTGCTGCAACAGCAGGCCAGCAGCTGGGGCATGCAGGTGGCGTCCGCCGTCAATGGCAAGCAGGCCATGGCGATGCTGCACAACCAGGCCACACTGCACGAACCGTTCGACATCGTGATCCTGGATCACGAAATGCCGGGCATGAGCGGCATGGAACTGGCGGCAAAAATCAAGGAAGACGCACTGATCAGCAACGATCCGCTGGTGCTGATGCTGACGGGCCTGGGCCTGGCCCCCAGTTCCACCGCCGCGCGCAATGCCGGCATCCGCCGTGTGATCACCAAGCCGGTGACCGGCCGCCTGCTGAAACTGACGTTGCTGGAAGAACTGGCGCACCTGCGCCGCATCCAGTCCGTACACCGGCGCGACGAGGATAATCCGGAAGAACTGCCGGCGATGAACATTCTGGTGGCGGAAGATCATCACCTCAGTCAGAAAGTCATCAAGGGCATGCTGGCGCGGCTGGGCATGCGCGCATGGACCGTGGACAACGGCCGCGCCGCCCTGGAGATGATCCAGCAGCAGCATTTCGATCTGGTGTTGATGGATTGCGAGATGCCGGTGATGGACGGTTTCGAGGCCGCCAGCGCCATCCGCCAGTGGGAACGCAAGGAAGGCCGCGCGCCCATTCCCATCATCGCCCTCACCGCCCACATCATGGATGAACACAAGGAGCGCAGCCTGCAGAGCGGGATGAATGCGCATCTGTCCAAACCCATCGAGCTGGGCGAACTGCGCGACACGCTGCTGCACTGGTCGCAACATTCCACGCACAACGCGGAACCCAACCGTAAAGTGATTGGCTAGCCAACGCTAACTGGCTGAAATTGAAGAAGCACTTTTTTTGGTTGCGGGGTGTCGAATCCATCGTTTGCGATTCGACTAAAGGGAACCATCCAGGAGGTTTCGACCATGGCTACCACTCTGCTCCTTGGTACCCGCAAGGGCACCGTCATCATTGAACGCAAAAACGGACGCTGGCAACCCCGCGACATCCTGCACGCGGGCATACCGGTCTGCTACGCCGCACGCGATCCCCGCGATGGCACGTTATGGTCCTCGCTGGATCACGGCCATTGGGGGCCGAAGCTGTCGCGCTCGCGGGACAACGGCGCCAGCTGGGAGGAAGTCCTGTCGCTGAAGTACCCCCAAGGTGCCCGCCACATTGTGCAGTACATGCCGACACCGGATTTTGATCCCATGGCACCGGCGGGCCAGCCCGAATACAAGGATGCAGCGGTGTACAAGATCTGGAACATCGCCTTCGGTGCTGCGTCACAGCCAGGCCGGCTCTATGCCGGCACGATACCGGGCGGCCTGTTCATCAGCGACGACGGCGGCGACACCTGGGAGCTGAACCGGCCACTGTGGAATCACGAGAGTCGTGGCGGTGATCTGTTCAATGGCGACGCCACCAGCGAGAACCAGTGGAGCGGCACACCTGCCAGCGTCGATTACGGCGTATTCGAACCCGGCATCCATTCCATCGTGGTCGATCCGCGGGACCCCAATCACCTCTATGTCGCCGTTTCCTCCGCCGGCGTGCTGGAAAGCTGCGACGGCGGCAACACCTGGGCAGTGCGCAACAAAGGCATGCGCAATGACTATATGCCCGACCCGGAAGCGGAATGGGGCCATGATCCGCACTTCGTCACTGCGTGCGCTGGCCAGCCGGATCATCTGTGGCAACAAAATCACTGCGGTGTGTTTTACAGCGAAAACGGCGCAAAGACCTGGAAAAAAGTCAGCCAGACCGATGCCGGTGTGCACTTCGGTTTTCCGATCGCGGTGGACGCCAGGGACGGCCGCAGCGCCTGGGTAGTTCCGGCCCGCGCCGATTCGGAACGCATGTCCATCGACGGCGGCCTGTTTGTTGCGCGCACGCGCGACGGCGGCCAGACCTGGCAGACCTTACGCAAGGGATTGCCGCAGCAACACGCCTACGACATTGTCTATCGCCACGCCCTGGACGCGACCGGGGATTACGTCTGCTTCGGCAGCACCACCGGCAACGTCTATCTTTCCGAAGACCGCGGTGACAGCTGGCAGTCCCTCGGCCATCATTTTCCACCGGTGTATTCGGTACGCTTTGGTTAAGCCC
>JBMOPR010000202.1:0-3203 GCA_049323075.1 Pseudomonadota bacterium | reverse complement strand
TGAAGGCGCGTTACTTTCACGCCTGTGATGCGAAGGATGTGGCTGCCATCCGCGACTGCTTTGGCAGCGGCAGGATTCACATCGATTACGGCGCCATCGGCCAGTTTCATGCGCGCGAGGATTTCGTTGCGGTCTATGTGGAGATGGCATGCCATTCCCATGTGATCGACATGCATCACGGGCAGAATGCGCAGATTCACTGGATTGCACCGGACCAGGCCAGCGCAGTGTGGGATCTGTATTTTTTTCAGGTCAACACGCAGACGGGAATGCTGACGCAGCTGGCCGGTTATTACGAAGACCGGTACGGCAGGCAGAATGGGAATTGGGTCATTCTGGAAACGGTGTTCCGGGTAACGTCCAGCCTGATCAGCCAGAATGAATCAGGGATAATGAAAGTGCTACACGCCGGAACTGCACCGGCAGGCTGATCCGCCTGCCCGATTTTCTTTCACGCTGCGCCGGTGGTTTTGCTCAGGGGTGATTTCAAAACAGCGGGCTCTGGTTGATACAGGCCCGCTGTCTCATCTGCACAGACGAACGCGATTCGCTCCGCGTTACAACGCAGAGCGGCCACCACCATCGATGAAGATATCTTCGCCATTGATATAGCTGGCTTCGTCCGAAGCCAGGAAAGCCACCAGTGAAGCGACTTCCTCGGGCTTGCCCTTGCGGCCCAGCGGCATCAGGTTGGCCAGAAGGCGGCGGTTCATGTTCTCGGGAAAACGCACGGTGGCCACCAGCGGGGTTTCAATGCCGCCCGGGCATACCACGTTGGCACGAATGCCGTCCGCCTCGAATTCCTGCGCCATGCATTTGGTGATGGCGGACACGGCCGCTTTCGACGCGCAGTAGGCGGTCTGGTAGGCGGTCATGGTTTTGGAATTGAGCGATGCGAAGTTGACGATGTTGCCTTTGGTCTTCTTCAGGTGCGGCATGGCTTCGCGGCAGATGATGAAGGTGCTGGTGAGGTTCACCGACATGAAGCGGTTGAAGACGTCGGTGGTGAGTTCGTGCAGATGGTAGAAGCCGGCGATGCCCGCTGCATTTACCACGACGTCCAGCTGGCCGAAAGTGTCGACGGCGCCTTGGACCAGTGCCTTGCAGGAGGCTTCGTCCGTTGCGTTGAAGGTCATGGCCTTGCAGACGCCGCCAGCGGCATCGATTTCTGCAGCGGTAGCCTGGTTGCCGGCTTCGTTGATGTCACCCAGCAATACTTTGGCGCCTTCGGCTGCCAGTCGCAGTGCGGTGGATTTGCCCATGCCGGATGCAGCGCCAGTGACCAGCGCGACTTTGTTTTCGAAACGTTTCATTGGGAATCTCCAGTTTTCTTATTGTGCTGATTCCGCGGCCTCAGGAGCGGGAGCTGCAGTTCCGGACACGCCGTGAACCCATCCCTGGGGGCTTCTCCGCGACCCTTCGGGCCAGCCACTCACTATTACGTTCGTGGCGTTCGCAGGGAAAAAGCTCCGCTTTTTCTTGATCCTGCTCACCCATGTCGCAGAGAGTCCGGAACTGCAGCTCCCGCTCCTGCTGCCCCGAGATTATTGCGTCGTTAGGCGCTGGGCCTGTTCATCAAACCGCGTAGCCGCCATCCACAAACAGCAGCTGGCCAGTGACATAGCGCGAACGGTTCGACGCAAAAAACGCCGCTGCTTCCGCTATGTCTTCCGGCTGGCCGAAATGTTTGATGGGCAGCATGCCCAGCACTGCTTGCTTCCAGTTGTCGTCGAACACGCCTTCTGCTTCCAGACGTTTGAAAATGCCGGTTTCGATCACGCCCACCGCCACGCTGTTGGCGCGGATGCCGTGTACACCTTCTTCCTTCGCCACGTATTTCACCAGCGCTTCGTTGGCAGCTTTGGGCGCTACCGACAACACGTCTTTCGGCGGTGTGCGGCCCAGGCCGGCAGAGGAAATGTGCACCAGCGAGCCACCGTCGTTGGCGCGGAAATGGGGAATGATGCCTTTCACGATACGGAAGAATCCGTTCAGGTCGCCGTTGATGACTTCGTCCCACTGTTCGTCGGTGACATCTGCCAGAAACGGTTGCTTGATGTCGGAACCGGCGGCTACCACCACGCTGTGCAGGCGGCCGTGGGCGGCGATGGCGCCTTTGAGTGCGGCGTCGATCTGCTCGCGCTTGGCGATATCCACCTGATGGATGGTGCACTTCACGCCCAGCTGCGCGATCTGCTCTGCGGCTGCCTGGGCTTTTTCCTTTTGCGATTTGTAGGTGATGGCCACGTCGCTGCCGCCCTGGGCGATGCGTACTGCGATGGCCATGCCGATACCGCCGCTGCCGCCGAATACCAGCGAGGCTCCCGGCCCAAACTCCTGGATCTGCTTTTTCATGTTGGCTTCCCTCTCACTGTCCTGTCTGGTCTTTATTCTTTTTGACGGATCGTCATTTATTGCGGTTATTGCGGTGCAGGTTAAACACGGGCGGCCGCTGCCGACGGCGCGCTGGCCGAGCCGGCTTTTTTCGTCGTCCCTGCAGAATTCCGGCTGACGCCGGCGTGGGCCGCGCCACTGGCAATGTGTTTGGCAGCCAGATAACCGAAGGTCATCGCAGGACCCAGTGTGGCGCCGGCACCGGGATATTTGCTGCCCATTACCGATGCGGCGGAGTTGCCAATCACGTACAAACCGGGAATCGGCGCGCCGGATTTATCCAGAGCCTGACCATTCACATCCGTGAGTACGCCGCCCTTGGTGCCGATGTCGCCGGGGTGAATCGGAATGGCGTAGAACGGCCCCTGCGCGATCGGCGCAATACAGGGATTCGGCGAGGTTTTGCTGTCGCCGTAGTAACGATCGTAATAGCTTTCACCGCGTTTGAAATCCGCGTCCTTGCCACTTCTGGCGTATTCGTTGTTCTTGCGCACGGTTTCCGCCAGACCTTTTGCATCGACACCGATTTTCTTCGCCAGCTCTTCGATGGTGTCCGCCTTCACCAGCACTTCCCACACCTTGCGCGAGATGCGGCTGTCGGGCGAGCTGTAACCGGGCGGGATCGGACCAAACGGGAATTTCTTGCGGAACACGGCGTCGAACACCACGAAGGATGGCACGGTGGGTTCTTCCGGCTTGTCGGCCTGGTAAAACGCCAGACCCGATTCCAGATAAGGTGCGGCTTCATTCTGGAAGCGCTTGCCCGCCTTGTTCACGATTACCAGGCCCGGCAGCGAGCGCTCGGCGAA
>JBMOPR010000201.1:0-3205 GCA_049323075.1 Pseudomonadota bacterium | reverse complement strand
GAGCAATTGCCGCCGCTGCTGGCGCCGGAATATTTCGGCGAGCCTGGCCAATCCAGCCTGAAATACGACGCCGATCTGGTGCCGCGCAAGCCGGGTACGGATGTGATTTTAAATGGCAATGCTCATACGCCGGGTGGCAAACCCAGTACTGAGTTCGCGGTGGGCCTGGGTGTCAACGGCCGGCGCAAACTGCTGAAGGTGTTGGGCGAGCGGCGCTGGGAAAAAGGGATGGTTGGCGTTAAACCGTCGCCGCCGCTACCGGTCACTGCGGTCGCCATTCGCTATGAGCATGCCTATGGCGGCTGGGACAGGCGCGATCCCGATCCCGCCCGCCAGCAATGGGATGCGCGCAATCCGGTGGGGCGTGGCATCTTCGTGCACGATGCCGACAAAGTCGATCAACCGCTGCATCAACTGGAATATCTGTCGGGTGATCCACACAAATGTGGTCCTGCAGGCTTTGGTGCCATCGACAGTTTCTGGAGCCCGCGACGGGAACTGAGTGGCACCTACGACACATCCTGGCAGCAGAACCGGCATCCCCTGTTGCCGCTGGACTGGCAGCCGCAGAGTTTGCAGTGCGCGCCGCAGGATCAGCAGACGGAAAAGCCGCTGCGTGGTGGCGAAGCCATCGAACTGCTCAATCTCACTGAACAGGGGCGACTTCAGTTTCAGCTGCCTCGTGTTTATCTGACGTTCACCACCCACATCGACGGGCGCGTGGAGGAGCACCGCGCGCAACTGGCCACTGTCATCATCGAACCCGATCAGCGTCAATTGCAAATGGTATGGACCAGCGTTCTGTTGTGTCGCAACGAAGCGGACTATCTGGATTTCACGTTGATTCGTGAAAAGCGGTATGAACAATGAACCTGCCTCTCGCTATGATCGCCACCGGTGCGCGCACTCCGCTGGGACTGGATTCGGCCAACGCGGCCGCCGCCGTGCGCGCCGCGCTCAGCAGCTGTGGTGAACACCCGTTTATGATCGATCAGGCCGGTGATCCCATGCCTGCGTCCATGGATGCGATTCTTGAGCCCGGCTTGCCATGCCGCGAGCGCATGCTCGTCATGGCGCAGGCGGCATTACAGGAAGCGTGTGGGCCACTGGCGCAGCGTGAGGGCGTTCAGCGAATTCCCCTGTTGCTGGGATTGCCGGAACCGCGCCCGGGTTTTGGCGAAACGGATGGACATTGGCTGCACGACCAATTGCTGCGAAAAACCGATCTGCCGGTTCCCGTGAGTGATATTCGCGCCTATATGAGCGGCCATGGTGCCACACTGTTTCTGCTGGATCAGGCGCGCCAGGAAGTGGCAGAGGGACGTTATGACGGCTGTCTGGTGGGAGGTGTGGACAGCTATTTTCATCCCGACACCATGGACTGGCTGGACCGGAATCGCCAGCTGGTGGGCACGGTTTCCCGCTCCGGGTTCGTGCCTGGGGAAGGCGCCGGTTTTGTTTTGCTGATGACGCCTGCTACCGCACAACGCGCCGGATTGCATCCCCTGGGCATGATCACCGGCACGGCGGCGGAGTGGGAAAACAAGCTGATCAAAACCCAGGACATCAATCTGGGCGAAGGGTTGATCCGGGCGGTGAACGGCGCGGTATCCGCAGTGCTGCCGCCACACGACACCATCCACTCGATCTATTGCGACATCAACGGCGAACGTTATCGCGGCGAGGAGTGGGGTTTCGTCTGCCTGAAACTGGCACATTATTTTGCCGATCCCACCGGCTACTGCAGTCCGGCCGATTGTTGGGGCGACATGGGCGCTGCCTCGGGCGGATTGTTGTTGGCGCTGGCCACGCAAGCCGCGCAACGCGGTTATGCCGCAGGCAGCCGCAGTCTGATGTGGACAGGATCGGAGCATGGCCTGCGTGCTGCAGCCGTGCTCGACGCCCCCGTCATTCCCAGTCCCTATCGCGGGTAGCTGCATCATGGCCAGCGTTGCAATTCATCCGCCGAAAACACCTGTTACCAAAGGCAGCATGGGCACCGCCAAGGCCACCATTCCCAACGTCTGTAAAATGCCGGGGCCGCCAGCGCCCTTCGTGCCATCGCCGTTGCCCAATATCGCCAAATCCGGCATGTCGCCCAAGGGCTATTCCACCAGCGTGAAAATCGAAGGCAACACCGTTGCCATTCGCGGCGCCAGTTTTGCCAGCATGGGGGATATGGCCAGCAAGGCCACCGGTGGAGGATTGCTGTCGGCCAATACCCACGGGCCGGCCAAGTTCATCACGCCGGGTTCCATGACCGTGAAAATCCAGGGCAAGGCGGTGCATCTGCTGAGTGAGCCGATGCTGAACAATTGTGGCGCTGCGGGCTCGCCACCGAATACTGGCGCTACGATGACTGGGCTGGGGCAGACGTCCACCAGTGTCCTGGATGCGCAGATGGAATTGCTGTGCATGATTTTTTGTCAGTGTCTGCAGACCCGTCCCTTTGCCAAACAGGGCACCAATGTGGGCGTGGACCGGTCGGTGTTTGAAACACCTGAAAAAATTCAGACCAAAACCAATCGCTTTGATAACCAGAAGTGTGTCGAACGCGAGCTGGAAGGCAATCCCACTTTGCTGGCGGAGCAACCGTTCGATATGCGTCGCTCACCGCCAGCCGCCATTACCGAGCGGGTCCGTGGGCACCGTCGACCCGATGTGGTTTGCCTGGCCGCACCGGGGCCCGCTGCTGGTTTGAACATTACCCGTATCGTGGAAATGAAATTTCCTGGCGATGCCTGGAACGATGGGCAGCAGCGGGCTTATGAAAGAATTGCGCAGGAGAACAACCCCGATGCGACGGTCGAGATGATCGATGGAGAAAACGAACCATGCATATGCGAAAAGACCCAGTAGTGCTGCCGGCCGCGCTTGAGAAACAACTTCCCGTCAGGGACGCGAAGGGCAATGCCGTGCTGAAAATCGGCTTTTTCCTCACCCTTTATTTCCATAACGGACATAACGAAAGCAAACGCCAGGCTGTGCTGGCCTGCGCGCAGGATTTTCTGCAACTGTTCGGTAGCCAGATGCAGTGGGGATTGCTGGGGGTAGGCCAGCCAAAGCTGGTGGATCAGTTTGCGCCCGACGCAACCTGTCGCTATCTGGAATCAGTCGATGCTGACGGAGACGACGGCTGGCAGATCTACTGGCACAGTGACGCGCCCGCCGATGCCAGTGACTACGGATTCCAGGCTTCCGGAAC
>JBMOPR010000200.1:0-3208 GCA_049323075.1 Pseudomonadota bacterium | reverse complement strand
GTTGGAATGTGCAGTGGAACCACCGGTTGGCGACACCGCCTGGCTGTTCAGCGTTGTTGCTGTGCCACCGGGCTCGGCGTAGGCCGATCCGCTGGTCAGCTGGGCAAGATTGCGGGTAGCCGCCACACCATTGCGATCACCCGCCTGGCTGGTGGCCATCAGCGTGTGCGTGTGCGCCGGCATATTGTTGAGCGTGAGCGTAACGGATTCGCTGCCGCCCACGCTTCCCTGGGGCACCCCTGCACTGATATGCACGGGTACCCGGCCGCGCAGGTCCGGCAAAGCAAAGGTGGTGGGCGCCGAGCCGCCAAACTGGTTCCCCAGCAGGGAATACAAAGCCTGATTCTGGTTGACGTTCAGGATCTGGCCGTTGCACAACGCCCAGCCCTTCGGGGCAAAGCTGAAACCCAGCAGGCGGATTTCACCTAAAAACGGGTCACTCATTGAGCACCTCCCTGTGATGTAAAGCTGAAACTGTCCTGACTTAAAACCCTAGACCCCATTGACGGAAACCGCCAACAGAAAATTGACATGACGTGGGCTGTCACCTAAAACTGAATCACCGCTGTCAATTTGGCGCCAATGAAATATGCACAGGGACAAGGAGCAGCCCATGGAAGGACCCAGTCATGATGATTTCACCCGCAGTACCGGCCAGCTGTACCATCTCGCTCCCCTTTCCGCTGATCATCGTCAACTGACCGCCATCCGTCTGGCACAGGTCAGCCCGCTCAAATCCTGCGGCGCCACGTTCGAATCCTTTTCCCTGCTGTTCGATGCGGACAAGACCGCCGGATTGCTGGGGCAGGGCACCTACGAACTCGCCAATGACGGAATCGGTGTCCATCCCATCTTCATCACGCCCGTCCTGCATGCGGCCGGACAGGCGGACAAACACTATTACGAAGCGGTATTCACCCGGCGCAAAAAGGCCTGATTCAGGCGATGTCCGGGCAGGGCAGTGCGCGGGGTTCCCGTTCCATCCGCCAGTACAAACCCAGATCCTCGGCTTTGGAAAATCCCAGTTTTTCATACAGCCTGCGGGCAGGATTGCTGATTTCAACGTGGATGCTGATGCGCTGGCCTGCCTGGTCGCCTTCATCCAGCAATTGCTGCAGCAGTGTCGCACCAATGCCCTGGCGCCGGAATGAAGGCAGCAGTGCAATATCGATGATGCGGATTTCAGCGGGCCAGCGCGCCACATACAGACGACCGGCCACGGCGCCCTGTGCGATCACCAGATCGAAGCGCGCACCGGTATAGATGTCCTGATAGTAGCGGTGCTGGGCGTTGAACTGCTGCAGCAGAAAGCGCTGTTTTTCAGCATCGCTCCAGCCGGTGGGCTGCAGCTCATCCAGTCGCGTGCTGGCGTAGATGCTGAACAGAGTATCGGTGTCGGTTGCGGTGATGGGGCGCAGTTGCAGTGAATTGAGCATCGGATGCCTTCCTGGCAGTCGCAAATGCACAAGGTATAGGAAAGCGTTGTCAGGTTGTCCAGAAAAGAATGACACGGAGCGTAGCGCGGACATGAGTGACATTGCGGGCGTTTTTCACTGGCCGGGCATGCAGCCGGTCTCCCCGAACCTGCTGAATTCCCTGCGCCAGGGCCTGTCGGCACCGGGTGATGCGTCGGCCGGCAGCTGGCATGATCCGCTGTGCGGAATGGTGCAGATTGCCCGGCCGCTCACACCGCAGGATTTTTTCGATTGTCAGCCGCTGCGGCATCCGGATGCCGGCGTCACACTGGTAGCAGCGGCACGGCTGGACTACCGCGAGGAGTTGTGTGAACGCCTGGGAATTGCCGCTGCCCGCTGTGAAACCCTGCCCGACAGTGAACTGATTCTGGCGGCTTACCTGAACTGGGGCGAAGACTGCGTGCGTTACCTGGCAGGGGATTTTGCGTTTGCAATCTGGAACAGCGATACGCGCCGGCTGTTCTGCGCGCGCGATCCGCGAGGCGATATGCCGTTCCTTTTCGTGCATGAAGCGCAACGCCGGTTTGCATTTGCCACAGCACTGCCGGCGTTGCTGGCACTGCCCGGCGTGGATGCGCGGCTGAATCTGCGCATGCTGGCGGACCGCCTGACGTTCAACGGCGCCCACGATTACACCCAGACCTTTGTCGAGCCAATTCAACTGTTGCCCGCAGCCCATTGCATCCGGATCGACGCGCAAGGTGTCGGGCAACGCCGGTATTGGGATGCGCCACCGGCCCAATCGCTGCAATTGCGCAGCAGCGACGACTATGTCGATTGTTTTCGTGAACGGTTTACGCGCGCGGTCACCAGCCGGTTGCGGTGTGCGCGGCCCGTGGGTGCGCACCTCAGCGGCGGACTGGATTCCTCTTCCGTGTCGGCGCTGGCGGCGCGGGCGCTGGCGCAACGCAATGAGCCGTTGCCGACATTCACCCAGGTGCCGATTCCATCCTACCGTCATCAACTGCGCGCAGGGGCCAGTCCGGATGATCGCCATCTGGTGATGAAGATTGCGCAGCAGCAGACGAATATCGTACCCCACCTGGTGGATATCCAGGGTTTGACGCTGGAGCATGAACTCGACTCGTTTTTCGCATTGTCCGGGATGCCGCCGCTCAATCCGTTCAATCGCCTGTGGTGCGAACGCATCCAGCGTCAGGCCGCGCGCCAGCAGTTGGGCATGATGCTGACCGGTTCCGGCGGCAATTTCACGGTGTCCTGCGGTGTGATGGAGCCGCACCTGGACCAGTTGGCGCGCAGTGGACACTGGGTCCGGCTCTGGCGCGATGTGCGGCAGGCTGCTGCCGTGCAGCAGGTGTCCCCGTTGGGATTGCTGGCAAGACAGGCGCGGGAACTGACGCCGTTTTCCAGCCTGGGTCTGTCGAAATTTCAGCGCGTCATGCGCCAGCGCCAGACCGGGATGATTCATCCCGCATTTGCCGGTCAGATGCAAGTGGATCAACGGCTGGCGGCGCTGGATCGATCAAAGGCCGGCTCCACCGCAGACTTTTTCGAACAGGTGCGGCGACAACGGGTTCTGCGCGCGCAGAATCAATCACCGTTGTTCTGGCACACCATGGCGCGACAATATGGCGTGTATTGCTGCGATCCCACCAATGATGTGCGGGTGGTGGAATTCTGCCTGGCCGTGCCTTACGAACAGCAATTCCGCCGGGGCTGGGACCGGGCACTGATTCGTCACGCCATGGACCCTTACCTGCCGAAAGAGGTGA
>JBMOPR010000199.1:0-3209 GCA_049323075.1 Pseudomonadota bacterium | reverse complement strand
AATCGACGCCCCCCTGCAGCTGAAGTTGCATTGCATCCAGCGGCCGGTTTCACGCTGGTGGAACTGGTGATTGTCATCACGCTGACGGGAGTGGTCGCGGTGCTGGCATCGGTTCTGGTGGGCAATCAGATGCTGGGGTATGTCGATACCGCCCGCCGTGCCGGCCTGATGGCGAAAGCGGATCTTGCACTGCAGCATATTGCCCGCGATCTGCGTGGCGCAGTGCCGTACAGCATTCGTGTTTCCGGTGGTGCCGCGCTGGAGTGGGTGCCGATCCAGAGCTGGGGCCGCTACCGCAAGCTGCCGGATACCAGTGAGGATGCAGCGCTGGATTTCTCCGAGCCGGATGCACAGTTTGAAGTGCTGTTCGGCAGCGCGATGCCCGCCATTGCCAGCGGCATGCAGCTGGTGATCGGCAATACCGATGCGGCCGGCATTGACGGCATCAACCTGTATGGCGACGTCAGCAGTGGCGCGCTGGTGCCCGCGGGTAGCAATGTGATTACACCCACCTCGGTGGTCGTCGGCAGCAGCGGTAGCAATATTACGCTCACACCGGCGTTCCAGTTTGCGCTGGCATCATTGGCCAGCCGGTTTTATCTGGTGAACGGCGCCGCCAGTTATGTTTGCAGTGCCGGCGCCGTGACGCGCTACACGGGCTATCCGCTGCAAAAATCGCAACCGGTCAATGGCGCAGCCGCGCCACTGGGAACGGCGGCATCGGCCCTGCTGCTGGATGGCGTCAGCAGTTGCCAGTTCGGGTATACCGCACTGGATTCGACTTACGGTGTGGTATCGGTGCAGCTGCAATTGCAGGATGGCTCCGAGACCGTGAACATGACCCGCATGATCACCATCGAGAACCGACCATGAAGCAGTACTCGCCGGATAAGGGATTCGCCCTGCCTGCCGTGATTTTCATGATGGTGATCGTGGTGTTGCTGATCACGGCGATGACGCGCCTGCTCAGCACCCAGTCCGCCATCAGCGACATGCAGTTGCTGGGCGTACGCGCCTTCTGGGCTGCCAAGGCCGGTGCGGAGTGGGCCGCATACCGCATCAATGCCACCCACGCCTGCGCCACCGGCAATCTCGCCATCAACGGTTTTCAGGTCACGGTGGGCTGTGTATCGAACAGCTACAGCGAAGCGGGTAATACGGTGTCGGTGTTTGAAGTAAATGTGTCGGCGCAATTTGGAAGTGATCCGGGCGGTGTGGACTACGTTTCGCGACAACTGAATCTGGTGCTGAATGTTGAAAACTGACGCGCGGATTTTTGTGCTGCTGGTGTTGTTGCTGCTGGCCCGTGGCGCTGGAGCGGCCACCTGCGCCGACGTCTGGCCGGGTGCCATGACCGCCAACAGTACGGTGGCGCCGACATTGCCCGCATTTACCGGCAGTTCCGCGCTGACGCTCTCGCGCACGCTGGCGGCGGGGGATTTTCATTACAGCAGCTCCAGTATTGCCAGCGGGACGCTTACTACGTCATCCGCCACCACCCGGCTGTACTTCAACGGCAGTCTGTCCCTGTCCGGTACCACCTTGCTGAACGGGGGTGGAAATCCGCAGAATCTGATTGTGATCGTGAACGGTTCGTTGTCGCTGGCCAACAGCGCGCGCATCAACGGCCTGGTATACGCAACGGGGAGCATTACCCTCGCCAACACGGCCAGCATTACCGGCGCTGCGACGGCTGCCGGCGGCATTGCCACGAGCGGATCGTCCAGCGTCACCTACAGCGAGAGTGGAGTCGTTGGTGCCAGCTACGGCACTCTCTGCACGCCACCGGTGCAGCCCGCGCTGAAAATCGTCAGCCCCATTTGCAGTGTCAGCAACAAGCTGATCGTCACCTTCAACAGCAGTGGTGGCCGTTTGCCGCTGGGCAGCAGCGCCACGACGCTCGGCAACTACTCGCTGGTAAGTGAAACCGGCACCGTGCACACGATCACCGGGGCGCGGTTGTCGGACGAGGGTTACGAAGTGCAGCTGACCTTCACACCGACGCTGGTGAACGGCCGCGACTACACCCTGTCGGTGGCGAATGTTAAGGACCAGGACGGCATCACCATGGTGTCCGCCAGTGACGGTTTCTTTTTTTCCAGCACGACCAACGGCATCGTCGGGAATTACTGGGGCAATACGACGTTGAGTGGCGCCGTCTCCTCGCAGAGTGTCGACAGCAACATCAATTTTGCCTGGGATGTCTTCGATTGGCCGGCCGGTTCCTTCCTGTCCGGTTTTTCAATCCGCTGGGATGGCTACCTGGAAGTGCCCACCACAGGCACCTACACCTTGCGCACGGTGTCCGAGGACGGTGCACGCGTCTGGCTGAACGATCTGGCGGGGTCAGCGGTCATCAATCGCTGGGTAAACACGTCAGGCACGGCTACCAGCAGCGGTCTCGCGCTGGTGGCGGGCCAGCGCTATCCGGTCAAGGTCGAGTTCTTCAAGGAAGGGGAAGCCTTCTCCACCAAGGAAATGCGGCTGCAGTGGACCACGCCCGCCAGCAGCACCTTCACCGCAGTACCCAATGCCAATTTGTACACCTGCGTGTCGTCATTTGTGAGTAACACCGGGCTGGTGGCGCATTACCAGCTGGAAGGCCCCACCTGGAACGGCACCAGCGGCGAAGTGACGGATTCCTCTGGCAACAACATGAACGGAACGACCATTGGCAATCCCACTGCGAGCGCGGCGAAAGTCTGCAATGGTGCATATATGAATGGCACCAACTACATCCGTATCGCGGACAATCCGCTGATGGATCTTACCGATGCACTGACGATCACGGCGTGGATACGGCTGAACGCTGTAGGCGCGGAACTGAAATCCATATTCTCGAAGGACGAGAACTATGAATTTCACATTAATAATTCGCGCCAGGTGTACTGGTGGTGGAACAACAGCGGTGGCACGACGCGTTCGTTTTCCTCGCCGGTGAATTCCATTGCGCTGAATACCTGGCATCACATTGGGGTGGTGTATTCCAGCACCCGGCAGAGTATCTATATCGATGGCGTCGAGCGGGCCTTTACCACTTACTCTGGCGAAATATTGCGGACGAACAACGATCCGATGGAGATCGGCGCCGACCAGGGCCTGGCCGATCGCATCTGGAATGGCGGCATCGATGAAATAAAACTCTACGACCGGGCACTCAGCGCTGCCGAGGTGACCGCCGATATGAATGCGACGCGCGTTTGTCCGTC
>JBMOPR010000198.1:2092-3215 GCA_049323075.1 Pseudomonadota bacterium | reverse complement strand
CCCTCAATGGTTTTACTGCTGTCATTCGGATCAAGAAAATCCGGCAGCGACTGGAACCGCATCCAGTCAGTCGGGCGCTGTTCCTGAACGGTGGTTGGCGTCACGTCCACACAACGCACATTCCTGAACCGCACTTTCTTCAGCCACGCCAGCAGTGTCGGTACCGACGGCAGAAACCACACATTTCCCATCCGCCCGTAGCGCCCTTCCGGCACCAGCGCATAACCTTCCGGGCCTTCCACAATCAGGGTTTCCAGCACCAGCTCGCCACCGGGACGCAACAGTTCGCGCAATTCCAGCAGATGATCCAGCGGCGAACGGCGATGATAGAGCACACCCATGGAAAACACCGTGTCGAACGCATGCAGGTCCGGCGGCAGATGCTCGATGCCCAGCGGCAGATGAAACACCGGCTGCGGACCGGTGAAATGTTCGATGGCGCGGAACTGGCGCGTGAACAGCAGCGACGGATCGATGCCGATGGTGAGCGCGGCGCCCTCCCCCAGCATGCGCCACAGGTGATAGCCACTGCCGCAACCAATATCGAGCACCGTGCGATTTTGCAGTGACTGGATGTGCGGTTGCAGCCGTTGCCATTTCCAGTCGGAACGCCATTCGGTGTCGATCTGGATGCCGCAGACATTGAACGGACCCTTGCGCCAGGGATGCAGGCCGCGCAACGCGGTTTCGATTTTTTCCCGTGTAGCGTCGTCGCAGTCGCCCGGTACACCGACCGTCACAGAGTCTGCAGCAAAGTCGCACTGACTCACCTTTACCGGTGGCAAGGCTTCCACACAACGTTGCCAGCGCGCGAAGTCTCCGTGCTGGTCGGGCACAAATTGCTGCTGCAGCGTGTGCATGAAGGCATCGGTCCAGGGCGCCAGCGCGGAACGACGCATCGTCTCGGCAAAACGCGCGAACTCCTGCATTGGATCAAAAGAAGATGGCGTGCTGTTCGCGCCGGCTGGATCAACCATACTCATGCGGCGCTCTCACTTCACTGCCAGAAACGAGGCGAAACTGAAACACTGGAACCAGCAGTGCACTTGCGAGAAGCCGTTGCGCAGCAGACGCTGGCGATGCTGCTCCGCCGTGTCCGGAATCAGCACATTTTCAATCGCCT
>JBMOPR010000198.1:0-2082 GCA_049323075.1 Pseudomonadota bacterium | reverse complement strand
TCTGGCTGATTTCCAGATCGCTGTAACCATTAAGACGTTTGAATTCGTGATGCAGATCCGTGAAGAGGCTTTGCTGTTCAACCACGTCAAAACAGATTTTTTCCGACAGCACCAGCACACCGCCAGGATTCAGGCCGCGCGCCACTTTTCCGATCATGGCGTCGCGCTGTTCCGGCGGCAGGAATTGCAGGGTGAAATTCAGCGCCACCAGAGAAGCGTTTTCCAGCGGGGTATCCTGGATATCCTCGCAGCGCAGCTCCACCCGGGATGGCGACAGGTCCGCCGCGATATTGTGCTGGCAGCGCTCGATCATGGCAGACGAATTGTCGACGCCCACCAGCGTGACATCCGGCACCTGGATATGGCGACGCAGGGCCAGCGTGGCGGCGCCTTGTGAACAACCCAGATCGTAAACGCGGGAATGGGGCGTCACGTAATGACTGGCAAAGACACCGAGCATGGCGATCACGGTGTCGTAACCAGGCACCGAGCGGCGGATCATGTCGGGGAAAACCCGCGCCACCTGCTCATCGAAGGCGAAATCCACCAGATGGGGCTTGGGGCGGGCGAACAGGTTGTCCTTGTCGGAGGAGTCGGTCATGGCGGTCAGCAGCACGAAAAAGTCGGGGGCATTCTATGCCCCCGTTGCGATACTGCCAAGCAGGCCGCCTCCGCAACGGCCGGTGCGTATAAAAAGCCGAGTCCGCACAAGCAGTTGCGCTTCAGCACCGGATCAGTTGCGCTCGGCCGACAGCAGCAGGGTATCGAAGTGGTTGGCAAGGTGAATCAGCTGCTCTTCCTCCAGCTTCTTGAATACCTTGTTCACCACGCCGTGACCGGCAGCCCTGCAGGTGGCAATGGCGCCATCGGCGACCTTTTTGACGATGAAATTCAGTGGCAACGCAGCAATGGAGCGCTTCATCAACTGCTCCACCTGGATGTCCACCACCAGGGACATCAGATCGTGCAGCTCCGGCAACACCTGCTGACCATTGCCGGCGCGGACTTCGGCGATCACGCGCACAATGCGGTCATAGGTTGGCTGGTCGATCTCGCAGCCGGTGGACGCTTTGCCAGTACTGGCAATCTCGGCGCGGACAAAAAGTTCGTCGACAAACTTGATGAGTGGTTTCAGCTCTTCATTGCTACGCTTTTTCAACAGCTGACCCACCAGCATCTTGGCAGTTTTGTCGATGATGTCCACGGTGGAATGCACGATCTTGGTGGCCATGGGACTGAGCCCCACTGCGTCCACCGTCTGCACCAGAAAAGTGTCCAGCAACTCCGGCACGAACAGATCCAGGGTCTGTTCCATAGCAGGAACCTGGCTTTCCCTGGCATTGCGGGCGTCATTATCGAGCAGGGTGTTGGTGGCCTTCACCAGTTCCGGTGAGCCGGCAAAGCCCAGGTAATACTTGGTTGGCATATCGATTTTCCTGTTGGATTTGTAATTCAGGCAGCTGCGATCAGGCGCCCCACTGAAAGAAGTCGTGCTTCTCTTCCAGGTAGGAGCGGGACAATACCATCTTGTGGATTTCCGACGCACCGTCCACCAGACGGGCCTGACGGGCATAGCGGTAGATCCATTCCAGCAGCGTGTCCTTAGAATAGCCGCGGGCGCCACACAGCTGAATGGCCGTATCGGCCGCCTTGTGCAGCGTGTCGGCCACATGAATCTTGGCCATGGAAATTTCCTTGCGCGCGAAATCGCCCTGATCCAGTTTCCAGGCGGCATGCATGGTGAGCAGGCGGCCGACGTGAATCTCCTTCGCCACTTCGCCCATCATCCACTGCACGCCTTCGTGATGCGACAGCGTGGTGCCGAAGCTCATGCGGTTTTCCACATACTGCGCGGCGATTTCCATGCAGCGCTTGGACAGCCCCAGCCAGCGCATGCAATGGGTCAGGCGTGCCGTACCAAGGCGCATCTGCGTGACTTTCAGACCATCGCCCACATTCAGCAGGCGGTTTTCATCGGGAATTTCCAGACCGTTGAACTGCAGTTCGCAGTGACCGCCGTGTTCTTCCGGCCCCATGATCCCGATGCGACGCACGATTTCCCAGCCCGGCTGGTCCTTGTCG
>JBMOPR010000197.1:0-3227 GCA_049323075.1 Pseudomonadota bacterium | reverse complement strand
TGTCCAATTCCAATGCAAATTCCAATGCCGCATTCCGCTACGAAGGCCATGCATTTCACGGACAGTTCAAAAACGGTCGTGCCTCCGGCACGCTGACAATCAGCGCCGGCAGCATCCACTTCAGCAACGATCAGGGCCACGTGCAGTTCCCGCTGCAGGGCGCCGACATCCGCCAGGGCGGCGCCAGCGACCGCCTGCTGTTCATCAGCCACCCGTCGCAGCCGGACTGGAAGCTCTACACCAGCGACCGCAGCATTCTCGACAATCCCCACCTGCGCGCCCTGCCCGCGCTGCAGCAACGCCTGCAGAAAGCCAAAAACCGCCACCGCCTCAACTGGTCCATCTTCGCCGCCGTGCTGGCGTGCATTGTGGCACTGCCCCTGGGCCTGATCCTCGGCATGGACAGCATCACTGGCATGCTGGCGCGTCACGTGCCGCTGGAGTGGGAGCAGCAACTGGGCGACACCGCCTTCAGGCAGTTCAAGGTCAACGGCCATTTCATGGCGGACAAGGAAGCGCAGGCGCTGCTGGAACCGCTGGTGCAACCCCTGCTGGATGCCAATCCTGACAAACGTTTCCAGTATCGTTTCTACATCAGCCGCGACGATGAGGTGAATGCCTTCGCCCTGCCCGGCGGCCATGTGGTGATCAATAGCGGCCTGATCCTGAAAGCGGACGATGCGTCGGAAATGCTGGGCGTGGTGGCCCACGAGATCGCCCACGTCACCGAGCAGCACAGCATCCGCAACATCATGGGCACCGCCGGCATTTATCTCACCGTGAATGCGGTGCTGGGCGATATGAGCGGCCTGCTGGCCCTGATCGCCGACGCCGCGCCCTTCCTGATCAACCAGACCTATTCCCGCAATTTCGAAACCGCCGCCGACCGGAAAGGCGTTGAACTGCTGCACGCCGCGCAGATCGATCCGCAGGGTCTGGCGCAGTTTTTCGAAAAGCTGAAACTCGAAGAGGAAAAACGGCTGAAAGAAATGGCGGGCGACGACAATGGCGAGCTGGTGAAGACCGGCTTGTCGCTCATCAGCACTCACCCGGCCACGGAAGACCGCATTGAAAACCTGCAGGAACTGATCGCGGCCCAACCGCACCAGCGTCATCGCGATCTGGACGAACCTTTCCTACACTTGCAGGATGCCGTGAAAAACTACGTGACCCACTCCGGCGCGGAACAGGACGAAACGGAGTGAACCTCCGCATTGCCGCCAGCGCCGGCAACCCGCACACACCCCGAATGGCTTGAAAAAGGAGTTATCCAGCATGAAAGCCGAGATCAAGGGCGGGCCCGCCTTTGCCTACATGGACGTGGAGCTGGCGCCCGGCGACACCATCACCACCGAATCCAACGCCATGTCCAGCATGGACGCCAGCCTGGAACTGCGCTCGCGCTTCAACGGCGGATTTTTTATCGCACTGCTGCGCAAATTCCTCGGCGGCGAAACCCTCTTCATCAACGATTTCAGCAATCCCACCGAGCAGCCCCGTCGCCTCACCCTGGTGCAACCCACCCCCGGCGACGTGCGCTGCATCGAACTCAACGGCAACACCCTCTACCTGCAGCCGGGTGCGTTCCTGGCCTGCACCCCCGGCGTCAGAATCGGCGTGGTCTTTGCCGGCTTCATTTCCTGGCTGGCGCGGGAAGGCTTGTTCCGCATCGCGGTCAGTGGCAACGGCAAGGTCTGGTACGGCGCGTTCGGCGCGCTGCTGGAAAAGGAAATCGACGGCGAGTACATCGTCGACACCAGCCATCTGGTGTCCTACGAGCCGGGCATCAAACTGAAGCTGCAACTGGCGGGCGGGATTTTCTCCAGCCTGTTCGGCGGCGAGGGCCTGGTCACCCGCGTGGTGGGCAAGGGCAAAATCGTGATTCAAACCCGCAGCATTTCCGGCATCACCGGCTGGATCAACCCGCGTCTGCCCTGAGGAACCGGCCATGCAAATCGAACTGATCAACCGACCCGGCAATACCGCCGCGAAAATCAGCCTGGCGGAAGGCGAAACCTGCACCACCGAATCCGGTGCCATGATCGCCATGAGCGGCAACATGAACATCACCACCTCCACCCACAAGAAAGGCAGCGGCGGCCTGCTCAAGGCGCTCAAGCGCATGGTGGCGGGGGAATCCCTGTTCCTCAACCATTTCGAGCCCGAGGGCGGCAACGGCGAACTCTGGCTGGGCACCACCCTGGCCGGCGACATGACCACCATCAGGCTCGACAATGAAAACCTGATCGTGCAGGGCAGCTCGTTCCTGGCCTGCGAGGAAGGCATCGACATCGACCTGGGCTGGCAGGGTTTCAAATCCATCCTCTCCGGCGAAAGCGTGTTCTGGGTGAACCTGAAAGGCAGCGGCCAGGTGGTGCTGTCGTCGTTCGGCGCCATCTACCCGGTGGACGTGGACGGCGATTACATCGTCGACACCGGCCACATCGTTGCCTTCAGCGAGACCCTGGATTTCAGCATCACCAAGGCCGGCTCCAGCTGGCTGCACTCGATCCTCGGCGGCGAAGGTCTGGTGTGCAAATTCCAGGGCCAGGGCACGGTTTGGTGCCAGTCCCACAACCCGCTCAGCTTTGGCCAGGCCCTCAGCAGCGGCCTGCGCCCACGCAAGGTCTGAACCGGATCGATACTGAACGGGACCAACAAGGGAAACCGACATGAATACGGAATACAGCGTCAAACTCACCGGCCAGACCCAGCCGCACGCCAGCATCGACGACGTGGTGATCGCCTTCGCCCGCATGGCGAAACTGAGCGAGGACCAGGCCCGCAACCTGTTCGCCCGCGCGCCCGTGGTGGTGAAGAAGGGACTGGATTCGGCCACGGCGGAGAAATTCCGCAGTGCACTGGAAAAAATCGGCGCGGTGGCCACGATCGAGCCGCCGCTGGGAGCAGCACCGTCAGCACCGGAACTGTCACTGGCGCCGCTCGAACCCGCACCGGCTGCGCCAGCGCAGAAATCGCCTGCCCCGACAACATCCGCTCAGATGCCGGCGGCACCCCGCCAGCCCGCCGCACCCGTGCGCGAAGTCGTGGTGGAAGAACAGCCCGGCTACCAGTTCCGCATCGAAGGCCGCCCCGACTACGCCTTCCTCACCGTGCAGATTCCACCGGATGAAACCCTGAAAGTGGAAGCCTCCGCCATGGCCACCATGGACACCAACCTGCGCATGAAAACCAAGCTGCGCGGCGGCCTGGGCCGGTTCGTCACC
>JBMOPR010000196.1:1771-3231 GCA_049323075.1 Pseudomonadota bacterium | reverse complement strand
AAACCACCGATCACCAGTGAACCGATGGGCAATACCAGGTGCCAGAAATAGTCGAGTATCTTGCCTAACGCTGACATCTCGTCGAAATCTGGTGATGTGAGGCCTCGCAGCGGAAACAGCTGGTAATAGCTGCCGCCGGCAAACAGAACGATCAGCAGGATGGCAAACAGGAACGAGGGGATGGCGTTTCCAATGATGACCACAGAACTGGTCCAGACATCGAAACGTGAACCATTGCTCACGGCCTTCCTGATGCCCAGCGGAATCGAGATAAGATAAATCAGCAATGTGGACCACAGGCCCAGTGAAATCGATACGGGCATTTTTTCCAGGATCAGCTCGGTGACTTTCTTGTCGCGAAAGAAACTGTTGCCAAAATCCAGCATGGCATAGCTTTTCAGCATGATCAGGAAGCGTTCGCCGATGGGTTTGTCGAAGCCGTACATCTTTTCGATACGCTTGATCAGTTCGGGATCCAGCCCCTGTGCGCCGCGGTACTGCGAATTGCTGCTGCGGACTTCCGCCTGGGTGCCGCCGCCCATGCGCGCAGTGGCGCCTCCTTCCAGCCCTTCCAGTTGGGCGATCATTTGTTCCACCGGGCCGCCGGGCGCAGCCTGAATGATGAAAAAATTCAGGGTGAGAATGCCCAGCAGGGTAGGAATGATCAACAGCAGGCGACGAATGATATACGCCAGCATGTCAGGGTTTTTCCACCGGGGTCAGGGTGGCGGCCTTGGCTGGATCAAGCCACCAGGTCATGAATCCCACGTCGCCGTAAATGGGCGCAATGGCCGGCCGGGCAAACTTGTTCCAGTACGCAATACGGTGGGTGTTGATATGCCACTGCGGGATGACGTAGTGATTCCACAGCAGCACGCGGTCCAGGGCGCGGCAGGCAGCAACGAGATCCTCGCGGGATTCCGCGGACACAATCCTGTCGATCAGTGCATCCACAATCGGGTCCTTCACGCCGATGGAATTCTGGCTGCCCTTGTGGTCGGCGAAATGGGAGAACCAGTAATCGCGCTGTTCGTTCCCGGGGGAGTTGCTCTGGGCGAAACCACCGATAATCATGTCGAAATCGAAGTCGCGGACAATGCGCACATAATTGGTAGTATCGACAATGCGGGCGCTGGCCTCGATGCCGAGTTTTTTCAGGTTCTTGATGAAGGGCAGAGCAATGCGTTCGAAATCCTTGCTGTAAAGCAGAATCTCAAACTTGAACGGCTGGCCGGTGGCGGTGTTCACCAGATCCGTGCCCCTGTATTCCCATCCGGCGGCTTTGAGCAATTCAACGGCCTTGCGGATGTTGCTGCGGTTCTTGCCGCTGCCATCCGTGGTGGGGGACTGGTATTCCTGGGTGAACAGTTGCGGCGGCAGATCGTCGCGGTAAGGCTCCAGCAGGGCGAGTTCCTTGCCGGTGGGAATTCCCTGCGCCGCCAGATCCGAATTGGAGAAGA
>JBMOPR010000196.1:0-1761 GCA_049323075.1 Pseudomonadota bacterium | reverse complement strand
GGCTCCGTAGAACAACTGCTTGTTGGTCCACTCGAAGTCGAACGCATAGTCCAGGGCTTCCCGCACGCGGGCATCCTTGAACAGATCGCGCCGGGTGTTCATCACAAAAGCCTGCATGCCGGTGGGATTCTTGTGCTGGATTTCCTCTTTCAGGATTTTGCCCTGATCGAACGATGGTCCCACGTATTCCGTTGCCCAGCGCTTGGATGAATTTTCTTCGCGGTAGTCGTACCGCCCACTCTTGAAGGCTTCCAGCTGCACGGTGTCGTCCCGGTAATATTCGACATGAATGGTGTCGAAGTTGTAGATGCCGCGGTGCACCGGCAGATCGGCCGCCCAGTAATCCTTTACCCGTTCATAGACGGCGGTCTTGCCGGCATCGAACTGCTTCAACCGGTACGGGCCGCTGCCAAGCGGAATGTCCAGATTCGGCGAGCTGAAATCCTTGTCTTTCCAGAAGTGTTTGGGTAACACGTTCAGATCGCCCAGGATCAGCGGCAGTTCGCGGTTCTTGTTGTTGCGGCTGGTGAATTTCACCCGCAGCTTGTCCAGTGCCTCCACCTGGGCAACGTCCGCATAATAGGCACGATAGAGGGGCCGGCCTTTTTCGATCAGGGTATTGAACGTAAATACTACGTCTTCGGCGGTAATGGGGCTGCCGTCATGAAAGCGGGCTTTGGGATTGATGTGAAAAATCACCCAGGACCGGTCTGCGGGGTACTCGATTTTTTCCGCAATCAGACCATAGACAGAAAAAGGTTCGTCGCTGGAATGAACCGTCAGGGAGTCGTAAACCATCCCGACCTTGGCTTCGGGATCGCCCTTGACGATGAACGGGTTGAAGGAATCGAACGTGCCGTAGCCCAGCAGTGTCACGCTGCCGCCCTTGGGGGCATCCGGATTGGTGTAGTCGAAATGGGTGAAATTCGCCGGGTATTTGAGGTCACCGTGCATGGCCATGCCGTGGGCAATCGTGACCGGACTGTCGGCGGCCAAGGCGTGAGCCAGGGTCATCGGCACCATGGCCAGTACAAACACCAGTTTCGGCAGCAGTGCAGCGAGATGGCCGCCAACCGGCAGCGACAAGAAGCGTGACAACATGGGATTCCTCATTTTTTAGCTTTTATCCACCAGGTCTGGAACGCCAGGCTCAGTGTAGCGGGGTGGGCAGGGCGCTCCAGCCGGCTGCTGTAGGCGATCCGGTGATAATCCAGGTACCACTGGGGAATCGTGTAGTAATTCCATAACAATACACGATCCAGCGCGCGAGCGGCAGCGACCAGTTCCGGCATCGACTGTGCTGCCACCAACTGTTCCAGCATCGCATCCACCACCGGGTCCTCGATGCCCGACAGGTTGCGTGATCCTTTTGTCCGGGCCTGGGAACTGTGGAAATACAGACGCTGTTCCTGGCCCGGGGTCGCCGTTTGCGGTAACACGGACACGGTCATGTCAAAATCAAAACTGTCCTGACGTACCTTGAGCTGGGCCGGGTCCACGATCCGCACATAAACCGTTATTCCCACCTTCTGCAGGTTTTTCACGAACGGCAGCAACACCCGCTGGAATGAGGGTGTTTCTGTCATGATCTCGAGCACGAAGGGTTCGCCGGTGCGGCTATTGACCAGCGTTTTGTCGCGAAATTCCCAGCCGGCCTGTTGTAGCAGCTGCAGGGACTGGCGCAGCCCCTGGCGCACGTTGCCGCTGCCATCGTAAATGGGGTAGTGGAATTCGCTGGTGAACAGTTCCGGCGGCAATTGC
>JBMOPR010000195.1:0-3250 GCA_049323075.1 Pseudomonadota bacterium | reverse complement strand
TCCTGAACGCCTTCGAGGGTGCTGTACTCATGAACAACGCCATCAATTTCCACTTCAGTAACAGCCGCACCAGGCATGCTGGACAGAAGAATGCGACGGAGGGCATTGCCCAAGGTATGACCGAAACCACGCTCGAGAGGCTCGAGCGTAACTTTGGCATGGGAGCTGCTGATTTCTTGTACGCCAATGGTTCTGGGGGTCAAAAAGTCGCTAAAAGAGCGTTGCATAAACGGTGCCACCTCAACCTATTGCTTACTTGGAATAAAGCTCGACGATTAGGTTTTCATTCAGATCGGACGGGAGATCTGCGCGCTCCGGTACAGCCTTAAAAACACCTTCTTTCTTTTTGGTATCTACTTCGATCCAGGAGGCAAAACCACGCTGTTCTGCCAGTTCCAGCGCCGCAGTTACGCGCAACTGGTTCTTGGCCTTCTCACGTACAGCAACCATATCTCCTGCAGAGACCTGGAATGACGCGACGTTAACAGTTTTTCCATTAACCAAAATAGCCTTGTGTGCCACCAGCTGTCTAGCTTCGGCGCGGGTAACGCCGAAACCCATGCGGTAAACGACGTTGTCGAGGCGACTTTCCAGCAGTTGCAGCAGGTTTTCACCCGTTGCACCTTTCTGCCTGGCGGCTTCTGTGTAGTAGTTGCGGAACTGGCGCTCAAGGATTCCGTAGATTCGACGAACCTTCTGCTTCTCACGCAACTGGGTGCCATAATCAGACAGCCGGCCACGACGCTCTCCGTGCATGCCGGGAGCTTTTTCAGAGCGACACTTGTTTTCGTGGGCACGAACACCGCTCTTCAGACCGAGATCGGTACCTTCACGACGAGACAGCTTGCACTTAGGGCCCAAATACCTAGCCATTAATAGGACTCCCGTTAAACACGACGTTTCTTAGGCGGGCGACAACCGTTGTGGGGAATCGGCGTCACGTCAGTAATACTGTTGATTTTGTAACCGCAGGCATAGAGAGCGCGAACGGCAGATTCCCGGCCAGGACCAGGGCCCTTCACCATTACATCCAGATTCTTCAACCCAAACTCATGCGCAGCCTGACCTGCTTTTTCCGCCGCAACCTGTGCTGCGAACGGCGTGCTCTTCCGGGAACCACGGAAGCCGCAGCCGCCAGAAGTTGCCCAGGACAGGGTGTTACCCTGACGATCAGTCAACGTGATAATGGTGTTGTTAAAAGAAGCATGGATATGCGCTACGCCGTCAACCACTGACTTCTTGACTTTCTTACGCGTACGCGCTGTAGCTTTAGCCTTCGCCATCTGAATATTTCCCGAACGTTACGCTTTACTTACGAACTTGTTTACGCGGGCCCTTGCGAGTACGCGCGTTGGTTTTGGTGCGCTGGCCACGCACTGGCAGCCCCCGGCGATGCCGCAGACCGCGGTAGCAGCCCAGATCCATCAACCGCTTGACGTTCATGGAGACTTCCCGGCGCAGGTCACCCTCGGTGGGGTAATTGGCCACCTCGTTACGTACGGTGTCCAACTGCTCTTCCGACAGGTCACGAATTTTAGTGGAAGGATCGATTCCAACGGCAGCACAGATATTGCGCGCAGTGGTGCGACCAATTCCAAAAATGTACGTCAGCGAGATAACAGCATGTTTGTTATCAGGAATATTGACGCCAGCGATACGGGCCATTCAACTTACTCCATTCTCTCGGGCTTGCTAAATTTGTTCAGTCGCGAAAGGGCGCAAAGGATAGCGATAGATCCTTCAAAAATCAACAAACTTGATTCTTTCCTTTCACGATATACCAATCAACCTTGACGCTGCTTGTGGCGCGGTTCAACGCTGCAGATAACCCGCACCGAACCTTTGCGACGCACAATCTTGCAGTTGCGACAAACTTTCTTGACAGACGCTTGCACTTTCATGTCGAACTCCAACCAAAACTATCGAAATTACCGAGTGACACCCGAACCGCCGTAACTCTTCAGGTTCGCTTTTTTCATTAACGATTCATACTGCTTGGACATCAGGTGGGCCTGAACCTGGGCCATGAAATCCATCACCACCACCACCACGATCAGAAGCGAGGTACCACCCAGATAGAAGGGTACATTCCCCATCGCCTGAAGCCCCTGCGGCAACAGACACACCAAAGTGATGTAGATTGCGCCAACCAGAGTCAATCGGCCAAGCACGCCGTCAATATATTTGGCTGTCTGCTCACCCGGCCGAATTCCTGGAACAAAGGCCCCTGACTTCTTCAGGTTGTCTGCCACATCCTTCGGGTTGAACATGATCGCCGTGTAGAAATAGCAGAAAAACACGATCAGCAAACAGAACAGCAAGAGATACAAAGGCTGACCAGGGCCCAATGCCAAAGACACTTCCTGCAACCACTCCAGCCCTTCGGTTTCGCCAAACCACTGCCCAATACTGGCAGGGAAAAGCAAAATGCTGGTGGCAAAGATCGGCGGGATCACGCCCGACATATTTATTTTCAAAGGCAGATGCGACTGCTGGGCGGCAAACACCTTGCGCCCCTGCTGCCGACGAGCGTAGTTGATGGTAATGCGCCGCTGGGCACGTTCCATCCACACTACAAAAAACACAACGGCAACAGCCACGACAATCAGCAGGAACAACACTGCAATATTCAATTCATTCTGACGGGTGGCTTCCAGCGTCTGCCCAATCGCCTGGGGCAGTCCCGCGACGATACCGGCGAAAATGATCATCGAGATACCGTTTCCAATCCCCCGCTCAGTCACCTGCTCACCGATCCACATCAGGAACATCGTGCCAGTGGACAGGGTCACCACTGCCGGGAACAACCAGGTAAACCCGGTCGACAGCGTCACTCCCTGGCTCTGCAATGCCATGGCCATACCCAAGGATTGCAGCAACGCAAGGCCCAATGTCCCATAACGGGTGTACTGGGAAATCTTGCGCCGGCCGGACTCACCTTCTTTCCTGAGCTGCTCGAGCTGTGGGGTCACCGCCTGCAGCAGCTGCATGATAATCGAGGCCGAGATATAGGGCATGATCCCAAGCGCCAATATGGACATGCGCTCCAGCGCACCGCCTGAGAACATGTTGAACAAGCTCAGGATGGTGTCCTGCTGCTGTTTGAACAAGTTCTGAAGCTGGATTGGATCGATTCCAGGCACAGGAATATGAGCACCAATCCGGTAAACGAGGATCGCGATAAACAGGAACTTGATGCGCTGCCAGAGCTCACTCATTCCTGCTGTAGTCGGAGCAGGCATACCGGATT
>JBMOPR010000194.1:0-3255 GCA_049323075.1 Pseudomonadota bacterium | reverse complement strand
ACCGGTGACGGATTTGATCGCGTCCACGGTGGCGTTCACCAGATCGCCGCGCCCGGTGAGGAAGGGCTGGCCGAACAGGGTCCAGACGATATCGTATTCCAGCCCGAATTCGTCGAGGATCTGCCGGGTTTTCTGCTGGAGCGAATCCGCTGTCTGTTCGGTGGAGAAGCGGAAGTTGAACACCACATCCACTTCGCCGGGAATCACGTTGGTGGCGCCGGTGCCGCCATTGATGTTGGAAATCTGGAAGGACGTGGGCGGGAAGAATTCGTTACCGTTGTCCCAGTGGGCGCGGGCGAGGGCGTCGAGTGCCGGTGCCACCTGATGAATCGGGTTGCGTGCCAGCTGCGGATAGGCAACATGTCCCTGGATGCCTTTCACTTTCAGTTTGGCGCCCAGCGAGCCGCGGCGGCCGTTCTTCACCACGTCGCCCACGGTGGTGGAGCTGGACGGCTCACCCACGATGCACCAGGTGATTTTCTCGTTGCGCGCTTCCAGATGCTGCACCACTTTTATGGTGCCGTTGACGGAGGGGCCTTCCTCGTCGCTGGTGATCAGAAAGGCGATGGAGCCCCGGTGATCCGGATGTTGTGCCACGAAGCGTTCGCACGCCGTGACCATCGCCGCCAGGCTGCCTTTCATGTCGGCGGCGCCGCGTCCGCACAGCATGCCGTTCTCGATTTTCGGTTCGAAGGGCGGGTACTGCCAGCGCTCCACCGGGCCGGTGGGTACCACGTCGGTGTGGCCGGCAAAGGCCAGCACGGGACCGGTATCGCCGCGCCGGGCCCAGAAGTTGTCCACTTCACCAAAACGCAGTTTTTCCGCCCTGAAACCGATGGCCGCCAGCCGCTCGATCATGAGGGCCTGGCAATCGCAGTCATCGGGCGTCACCGAAGGCTGGGCAATCAGGTCGATGGCCAGTTGCAGGGTGGGGGACAGATTGGGGGTGGACATGGACAGCGGCATCCTCGGCGAATGGTGAAGGCGGCCTATGATAGCAAACCTTGTACAGGCAAACCTCGCCGCGGCTGCCGAAAGCGGATCAATTGAAGGCTTTGGCAATCTCCACGTCATTTACCGACAGGCCTTTGCGCGCTTCGTAATACTTGTTCCACTCCAGTTTGATGGCCCGCAGGTTGCCCTGGGTGGGCTTGGGGAAGGGTTTGATGCCTTTGAGGTCGATGCCGGCCTGCATCAGCGTGAAGGCCGCCAGTTTGACTTCGTTGATGTGCATGTCGCGGCCGAAGTAGAGGACATTGATGTCGGACTCGCGTTCTTCATCCTCGCGGTAAGGTACCAGGGTGAATCCCACCTGCCGCAGCGACAGCTCGACGATCTTGTCGTTGACGGTGAGCGGGATGCCCTTGATCAGCATCGGCTGGGTGGGCGTGAATTCCGCCAGCACGCGGTCGCGGGCAGCATGGGCGTCCCGCATTTGCCGCACCATGGCGTGGGTGGTGAGCCAGCCGTAACCGCTCAGCTCCTTCAGCAGGGCGGCCTCGTCGTCGGAAGGTGGTTTCAGTTGCGCGATCAGCAGCGATAGCTCGTCCAGGTGTTTGTACTTCCACTCTTCCACTTCGGCCAGGGCCTGTTCTTTTTCTTCCAGGTGATGGTGCTGTTGTGCGGAGATGATGTTGGCGTAGACGCAGACGCCAAGAAAAATCAGGGAGATGACGCCGATGACACTGCCACCGGCGATGGATTTGAGTGGCAGCAGTTTGACGGCGGCGGCGAGGCCGGCGGCCAGCAGGAACAGGAGCCAGGGCAGGATGTAGGGCAGTGCTTGCATGAGGTCCTTTGGGAAAAGGCCGTGGATTTAATGAATTAGTATAGACGAGGGAGGGGGGAGTGCTTCGGGTGGTAGCACGGTCTGTGGCGGCAGGGTGCGGATCTTGAATCCGGACCGTCTGCGGCCATGGGTGAGCGGCGAAAAGGGGAAAGCATGTTTTCCCCGCCGCGAACGCCACGAACGTACTCGCGAGTGGCCGGACCCGTAGGGGCCGCAGACGAGCCTACAGGGATGTACTTGTGGCGTGTCCGGATTCAAGATCCGCATCCTGCCGACTTATCGAGAGCACCCAATGCGTCATTTAAAGCTGGACTGGTATTCCGTTTCGCTGAAACCGCACCGAACGCTGTCGCCCAGTTCCAGCACCGGACGCTTGATCAGCGTGGGCTGCTCCAGCATCAGTTGCGCAGCGGACTTTACATTGATTCCGTTGCGCACATCTTCCGGCAGCTGCCGCCAGGTGGTGCCCTTGCGGTTGAGCACGGTTTCCCAGCCCAGCGACTTGATCCACTGGTTCAGCTGTTTTGCATCCAGGCCGTCCTTGCGAAAATCGTGGAAGCGATAGTCGATGCCATTCGCTTCCAGCCATTTGCGGGCTTTTTTGACGGTGTCGCAGTTGGGGATGCCGTAGAGAGTGACAGTCATGGCTGAGCGCATCAGTCGGTGATGCGCAGCAGTTCGTTGATGCCGACCTTGGAGCGGGTTTTCTCGTCGACTTTCTTCACGATAATGGCCGCGTACAGGCTGTACTTGCCGCAGGCGGAGGGCAGGGTGCCGGACACCACCACCGAACCCGGCGGCACTTTGCCGTAATGGATTTCGCCGGTTTCGCGATCATAGATGCGGGTGCTCTGGCCGATGTACACGCCCATCGAGAGTACCGAGCCTTCGCCGACGATCACACCTTCCACCACTTCCGAACGCGCGCCGATGAAGCAGTTGTCTTCGATGATGGTGGGAGTGGCCTGCAGCGGTTCCAGCACGCCGCCGATGCCGACGCCGCCGGACAGGTGCACGTTCTTGCCGATCTGTGCGCAGGAGGCAACGGTTACCCAGGTGTCGACCATGGTGCCGCTGTCGACGTAGGCGCCGATGTTGACGAAGGAGGGCATCATCACCACACCGGGGGCGATGTAGCTGCCGCGACGGGCGACAGCAGGCGGTACCACGCGTACGCCGGACGCCTTGAACTGTTCCGGTGTCATGTCGGAAAACTTGGACGGCACCTTGTCGTAGTACTGGGTGAACTGGCCGTCGATGGGGACATTGTCGTTGATGCGGAAGCTGAGCAGCACGGCCTTTTTCAGCCACTGGTTCACGACCCACTCGCCGTTGATTTTTTCCGCCACGCGGGCTTTGCCGCTGTCCAGCAGGTCGAGCGCTTCCAGTACGGCGCCTTTGACTTTCGCGTCCACCGAGGTCGGCGAGATGTTGTTACGGTTATCGAAGGCGGTTTCGATGATGGT
>JBMOPR010000193.1:0-3258 GCA_049323075.1 Pseudomonadota bacterium | reverse complement strand
CGCTGGCCGGTGATCGATGCAGTGACGCAGGCCAGTCACAAGCCGGATCTGGACGTGCCGATGGATACGCAGCTCCCGAAGCCCTTACCGCTGCCGATCCCGTCGCTCTGCACCGAACCGGCGACCCGCCTTTTCCGTCAACGCCGATCGGCGCAGGCGTTTGATGGCGTCACTGGCATCGAGGCGACGGATTTTTTCCGCCTGCTGGACCATCTGCTGCCCCGGCCCGGCATCGCGCCCTGGGACACGCTGCCCTGGGCGCCGCGCGTACACCCGGTTTTGTTCGTGCACCGCGTGCAGGGTCTGGCGCCGGGTCTGTACGCCTTGCCCCGCAGCGAACAGGGTCAGACCTTGCTGCGAACCCGCTTGCGCCAGGAATTCAGCTGGTCGGCCGTGGCAGCGGCACCCGACCATCTGCCGCTGTTCCAGCTGATTGTCGCCAAAACCGAGCGCACCGCCATGCGGCTGAGCTGTCATCAGGAGATTGCCGGCGCCAGTGCCTTCAGCCTGGGCATGCTGGCAGAATTCGATTCTCACATTCAGGACACGCCCTGGCGCTATCGCGAACTGTTCTGGGAGGCGGGAGTACTGGGGCAGGTGCTGTATCTGGAAGCGGAAGCCTGCGGCCTGCGCGGCACGGGCATCGGCTGCTGTTTCGATGACGCGGTGCATGAGGTGCTGGGGATCACCGATCACTCGCTGCAGAGCCTTTACCACTTCACGATCGGCGGGCCGGTAATGGATGCGCGGCTGGTGAGCCTGCCGCCCTACGCGCGGCGCTGAACCCGTCCGGCGCCGCTCAGCCCCTTAAGTCAGCCGATTTGCGATGCTGTTCGGTGCCTCTCTCCGGTTGGACGATTCACGGGAATCCTCTATCCTGAACAAATAGTCTGTTTTGTCTCAGTGTGCCTGCCGCGCGGCTCCGGCTTGGTGCTCGCCATACTCCGCCCAACCCCGATGTGGAAACGATGGGAAAGATTGCCTGGTGCTGGAAGCTGCTGCTCTGCCTGTGGCTGGCCCTGTGGGGGACCGGCCGTGCCGATGTGGCCGGCGCAAGCGCACCCCTGACCGCCCGTTCGGGCCTGGTGCTCGAAGTCGGGGTGGGCGCGCAGGTGCTGCAGCTGGCGCCGTTCATCGAATATGCCCGGACCGGCATGGAGCCCCGCGCGCCGGAAGCGCTGGTGAACGTCGCACCTGACTGGCAGCAGAACCGCACTGCGTCGATCAACCTGGGTTACCAGAAGGAGCCGGTATGGTTCCGCGCTGTCTGGAAGACGGGCCCGGCCGCTGGGCACGATTTCATGCTGGAATTCACCAGCGCGCAGCTGGATGAGCTGACTGTCTTTCTGTACGAGGGTGGCCGGTTGCTGCGGCGCTGGCAGACGGGGGATCGGCTGTCGTTTGCCGACCGCCCGTTCCCCGATCGCAATTTTGTCTTTCCCGTCACGTTGCAGCCCGGTCAGGAATACCAGCTTTATTTCCGCGTGCACAACAGCGAGGCCATGGAGTTTCCGGTACTGCTGGGCGAGCGAACCGCCTACAGTGATTTCAGTAACCGCCGCGCCATGGTCGACGGTGTGTTCTACGGTATTCTGCTGATCATGGCCGCGTATTCCTTCGCGCTGTACCTGATCCTGCTGGACCGCACCTATCTGTTTTACGTGTCCTATGTGCTGTCGATGCTCGCCTTTTTCCTGTGGCAGCAGGGCGTACTGTATCAATCGTTTTTTCCCCAGTGGCCGCAGGTGCAGCACTATGGGGCAGCACTGATCTCGCTGCTGGTTTTTACTTCCATTGCGATGTTTTTTGGCCAGTTTCTGGAACTGGGGCGCACGTTGCCCCGCAGCTGGCTGGTGTACAAAATGCTGCTGGTGCTGCACGGCATTTACTGCGTGTTGCTGGTCTGGCTGGATTACCAGACGGTGATGTACCTGATGGTGTCAAGCACCGTGCTGTCCACCATTGTCGCGGCGTCGGCGATCATCCGGTTGGCCTTGCGGGGATCGCGCTCCGCGCAGATCGTGCTGTCAGGTTGGGCGCTGTTTCTGTTCTGCCTGATGTTTTTCACCGCTGCCAAGACAGGCCTCATCTACAACGAATTCATGGCGACCTATGGCCTGCGGTTGGGGATCAGTTTCGAGATCCTGATTTTTTCATTCGCGCTGTCGTTCCGCATCAATCAGGCGCGCAAGGAAAAGGAAGTGGCGCTGCAGCAGGCAACGCTGGAGCGCGTCGAGCGCATGCGGGCGCAGGATCTGGCTCTGCAGAAGGAAATGGAATTGCGCCAGGCGAAGGAGGCGGCGCTGCAGCTGGAGATCCGGCACCGCGAGAGCCTGCAGGAGCAGGTGTCCGAGCGCACGGCGGAACTGGCCCGCACACTGGCGAATCTGGAGAAGGCCAATCACGAGCTGGAAAAGCTCAGCGCGCTGGATGCGCTCACCGGCATCTACAACCGGCGCACCTTCAATGAAAAATTGCGGGAGAGCTGGCTGATGCTGCAGCGTCATTCGCAGCCCTTGTCAGTGCTGATGATCGACATCGATCACTTCAAGCACATCAATGACAGCAAGGGCCATATCTGTGGCGATTATGTGCTGCGGGAATTTGCCGCCATGCTGCGCAATCTGCTGCATCGCCCCACCGACATCATCACCCGGTATGGTGGTGAGGAATTTGCGATTCTGTTGCCGGACACTCCGCTGCACGGGGCAGAAGTGGTGGCCACCAGCATCGTGCGGCACGCGGAAAAACACGTGTACGTGTGGGATGGCAAAGCCTTCAATGTCACGGTCAGTATCGGCATCGATTGCCGGCAGGTGTCGGCAGCGGACAATCCGGAATCGCTGGTGTCCTGCGCTGATGAAGCGCTTTATCTGGCCAAGCAGCAGGGCCGCAACCGGTGGGTGGCCTATGGTGCCCCGGGCGATGCCAACCAAAAAGAAGGTGCAGTTACCTGAGGGTTGTTTGAAGGCTACTTGATCGCTATTTGACGGTCAGTTCCTGCGCCGGAACCGTGCGCCATTCCACCGCGAATTCTCCCAGCAGTTCCAGATATTCTTCCAGCGAAATGAATCCCATGCAGGGCTGTGCGCCGGTGTGCGTGATCTGGCCCCGTGCCAGTTTCAGCGCCAAGAGTATGGAGGGCACGCAGGGGATGTACATGCCGTCGCCCTGCCGCGCCAGCAGATCGAAGCGGATCTGTTGGGGCTGGCTGTTGTGATCGAGTCCCTGCAGCGCCATGTAAAATCCGCTTTCGTC
>JBMOPR010000192.1:0-3259 GCA_049323075.1 Pseudomonadota bacterium | reverse complement strand
CGCAGCCAGATTGAAATCATAGACCAGAATTCACCGCGTCACTGCCACAGCGATCGGTCCGGACTGAATCCTACCATCAGTGCGCGCAACGGCACACGGGTTATGGCAGGGGCCGGATGTAAAAATGTCGGAAAAGCAAGGAAGGCGGTAACGCCAGTTGCCGGCGCGATGACAGGAGACAGAAAAGAAATCCCGTCGGTGCGGTTAGCACGCGACGGGAACGGGTGTGGAAAAACAATATCGAGCGTGGATCAGGTTCGCAGGATCACAGCGGCTTGGCGGTGGTCAGATCGTAGCCCACTTTCATGTTCTGGCCATTCTTGTTGGTCTTGTCCGCACCCTGCAGGTCAGCGACGATTTTCGCGAAACTCAGGCTCAGGGATTCGTGCGGCGCGCTGCCACCACTGGCGGCCATGCTGTACGAGCTGATCAGCACATCTTCCAGTTCGTACACCGCAAATTTTTCCACCTGCTTGGCGCCGGTCTGCACGATATGGATGATTACCTTCACGCCCTCGGTGCCGGTCAGCGATTCCTTGAACAGGCCACCCGACGAATTGTCCAACATTTTGGTCAGGGTAATTTCGCTGATCGAAGGACGGGTAGCTTCCCGGTTCGCCATGTTGCCCACGTCCATGCTGATGCCACGGCCTACACCAAACTGGAAGCTGTCCACTTCGATCCAGTCCTCATAACCTTTCGCAGTGACGTTGCCCTTGATCTTCTTGTTGTTGAAGTTCATGTAGATTGCCATGGTGATTTGCTCCGTGATTGTGTTCTGAGTTGTTCCCGTCCGGGAGGATGTGACCATCGAACTGCCTGGCTTGCGATTCTTCAATCAACATCCGTGCCAGAAATTTATGCCCTTGTTTTATATTGTTTTTTTGTTAAATGAAGGGAGTCGGACACATCAGGCACCCGGGCTGACAGCGGCACTGTTGTCCGGTGACATGTCAGGCCGAGAAGTGACAGACTCTGCTGAGACAAGGCAAGCCTTCAGTGCACCGTCACTCCACACGGTCACTCCACACAGTCATTCCACGTCGCCGCGCCCGCCAGCCGCCAGATCCAGTCCCTGACGGATGAATCGCTTGAACTGGAGCACCGCCTGCTCTGGATCGGCCTCGAACGCTGCCAGACACACCGCGCCCGCTACAGCATGCGCATAAAGGAAGGGAGGCACCGGAATCTCGGGCTCACCCGGCTTGGCCATGCTGCCGCCGGTCCAGAAGGCCGCAGTGGCAGCCCAGCTGGCAGCGGACTTCTGCCCCGTCTTTTCACTCCAGGCCCGGGCCACACGGCGCTTGTCTTCTGACGGCGAGATGGCCCACTGCTCCGCTGCATGCAACGCAGCCTGCAGATCCGGCAAGGGCTTGTCACCAAGACCACGCCGTGCTGCCAGGCATGCCCACCACACGGCTTCCCGCTTCGGCAGACTGTGAGCAATGAACTTCACTGCGTCGTTGTAGCAATCGTTCTTCACCAGCAGCTGAATGAACTCGGCCGGAGTCAGGCTGCCATTCGCCAGGGGACGGGCTTCGTCACTCAGTTCGAACAGACTGAGAATTTCGCCCGCAGTGCGGGCGGTGAGTCGGATCAGTTCTTTCATGATGGATCAGACAGGCAGGCCGTTGGCATCAAAGAAACCCTCAAACAGCACCGTGCTGAGGTAACGTTCGCCCGAATCCGGCAGGATCACCACGATAGTCTTGCCGGCGTTTTCCGGCAGCTTCGCCAACCGCACTGCCACCGCCGTGGCGGCGCCGCAGGAAATGCCGGACAGTATGCCCTCCTCCCGCGCCAGCCGGCGTGCAAACTCCACTGCTTCTTCGTTGGTCACGGTTTCGATCCTGTCCACTACGGACAGGTCCAGCACATCCGGTACAAAGCCGGCACCGATGCCCTGAATCTTGTGGGGCGACGGCTGCAGCGGCTGACCAGCACGGGTCTGGGTTAGCACAGGGCTTGCGGCGGGCTCCACCGCTACCGTTACCAGCGGCTGCTTGCGCACCTGTTTGAAATAGCGCGAGACGCCGGTGATGGTACCGCCTGTGCCAACGCCGGAAACAAAAATATCCACCTTGCCGTCGGTGTCTGTAAAAATCTCAGGACCCGTCGTGGATTCATGGATAGCAGCGTTGGCGGGATTCTTGAACTGCTGCAAAAGAACGTAACGGCTGGGATCGGACGCCTGGATTTCCTCGGCCTTGGCGATGGCACCCTTCATGCCCTTGGCGGCTTCCGTCAGAACCAGTTTGGCACCGTAGGCAACGAGCAGTTTGCGCCGCTCGATGCTCATGGTTTCCGGCATGGTCAGCGTGAGCGGGATGCCTTTGGCAGCAGCAACAAATGCCAGCGCAATGCCCGTATTGCCGCTGGTAGGCTCGACGATTTCCTTGCCAGGTCCGAGCAGACCTTTTTTCTCGGCATCCCACACCATGGCGGCGCCGAGCCGGCATTTCACGGAATAGGCCGGGTTGCGACCTTCAATTTTGGCCAGCACTGTGGCGCCAGCGCCGTCGGTGACCCGGTTCAGCCGTACCAGTGGCGTACGTCCGATGGACAGGGCGTTATCTTCATACCAGTTGGACATGGTGTTCTCCTGCGGAATCCTGACGTTGACATCTGGATGCAGGGTAATACGTCCATGCAGGATTGACTACCCCGATCTGCAGCCCGCCAGAAACATGCGCTTGCACTCGCGTTTTCCGCTGACTCTTGCGCTCTTATTTTCCTGAAGCCAGCACTGCCCGCAGAAAACGTACGCACACAATTGTGCTGATACGTTTTTCGCACGAGATGATTCGATACCGCACCCTCCGTTCAGCACAACGCCCGCGCAGCACACATTCCTCACGGGCCCAGATCCGGCTGGAAACCGTCTGCGCCCCAATCTGCTTGTACGACCAGAGTGAAATTGAACGACGAAGGTGATGTCCGGATTGAATTGCAACAACCTTGAATCAGGATGTCGGAAAACAAAAGAGGCTGCATCTCTGCAGCCTCTTTTGTTCCGGTTTCCCTGGAATGGTGGTGGGTCGTGCTGGATTCGAACCAGCGACCAATTGGTTAAAAGCCAACTGCTCTACCGACTGAGCTAACGACCCGAACGGGAGCGTATATTACTGATTAATTTTTAAATCACAAGCCTTTTTTACATTTTTATGATCTTGATTTTCATCGCTTTTTTTGCGCCGCGGGCTATCAAGCCAGCAAACAGGCAAAACCGCCTGAAAACATTGCGATTTTTAAGCACACC